>JBDSZM010000024.1:0-6082 GCA_039925165.1 Burkholderiaceae bacterium | reverse complement strand
GGCCTTTCGACGGCACCGCCTTGACCAGCGTCGACCCGGACGGCGCGCTCGCGGCGGGCATCGAGGTCGACCGCCTGATCGGCAGCATCGTCTACCCCGCGGCCGAGCTGGTCGAGCCGGGCGTCGTGCAGCTCCTCGAGGGCAATCGCTTCTCGCTGGGTGAACTCGACGGGCAGCGCTCGCCGCGCATCGAGGCGCTCAGCAAGTCGATGATGTCGGCAGGGTTCAAGGCGCCGGTGTCGCGCGATATCCGCAGCGAGATCTGGATCAAGCTGTGGGGCAACCTGAGCTTCAATCCGATCGGTGCGCTCACGCACGCGACGCTGGAGGACATCTGCCGCTTTCCGCTGAGCCGCGAACTGGTGGCGCGCATGATGCGCGAGGCCCAGGCCGTCGGCGAGAAGCTCGGCGTCGAATTCAAGGTGTCTCTGGACCAGCGCATCGCCGGCGCCGAAGCGGTGGGCGCGCACAAGACCTCGATGCTGCAGGACGTGGAGCACGGCCGCGGACTGGAGTTGCAAGCCCTGGTCGGCAGCGTCGTCGAGCTGGCGCGCATCACCAACACCCCCACGCCGACCATCGATGCGATCCATGCGGCGACGGCCCTCCTGGCGCACACCCTGACCGCACGAGGCGGCCGGCTCGAGGTGGCGCCGACCTGAGCAACGCGGGATGCCGGCAGGTTCGGCACTAGCGACGTCATCACCTCTGCCGTCCAAACCCAGTCCCTGCGCCAGTCGACGTCTGCCTCCTGTTTCGCACCGCCAAGAAAAAAGCACTTAGCGTTTCCGCTAAGTGCTTGCTTTCCCTACCGGATTTGGTAGGCGCGAATGGACTCGAACCATCGACCCCCACCATGTCAAGGTGGTGCTCTAACCAGCTGAGCTACGCGCCTGAGTAGGCGGCATTCTAGCAGCGCTTGGCGGGCCGTCCGTGGCGCGCTACTTGCGCCGCGCGTGACGCACCGCACTCACCTGCGCGACGAGTCCGAGCACCTGCGCGAGCCGCGCGGCGTCGCTGACCTCGACCGTGAAGGTCATCCACGCGGTGTCGCCGCGCGCGGCACGCACCGATTGCGTGTGCACCGCGATCACGTTCATCTTCTCCTTCGCGAAGACTTCGGAGATGTCGCGCAGCAGGCCTTGTCGGTCGGCCGCCTCGACCAACACATCGACCGGATAGGCCGCGGGCCGGTCGGTGCGCGGCGCACCCCAGGCGACCGGCGTCACCCGCTCGGGCGAGCGCTGGGCCATGTCCTTGAAGTGCGGGCAGGCGAGGCGATGCACCGAGACGCCCTTGCCACGCGTGATGTAGCCGCCGATCGGGTCCGGCGGTGCCGGGCGGCAGCAGCGCGCCAGGCTCGTCAGCAGCGAATCGACCCCCACCACCAGTACCCCTGACGGGGCCCGGGTCGGAGCACGATGCAGGCGCAACGCGGCCACCTCGTCGGGGTTGGCTGCCGGCTCCGCGGGGCGCAGCACCTGCTCGATCGCGCGCAGCGACAGCTCGTCCTTGCCGACCGCGTCGAACAGCGCGTCGGCATCGCGAAAGTGCAACTGCGCGGCCAGCGTGTCGAGCTTGACCGCGGTCCGGCCGCTGCGCTGCAGCAGCTTCTCGACCGCCTCGCGACCGCGCGCGACCGTGGCGCGTTGCGCTGCAAGATTGAACCAGGCCCGCACCTTGGCGCGCGAGCGCGGGCTGCGCAGGTAGCCGAGTTCCGGGTTGAGCCAGTCGAGCGACGGCCCGCCCTCGCGCGCGGCGACGATCTCGACCGTCTGCCCACTGCGCAGCGGCGTGCCGAGCGGCAGCATCGCGCCATCGACCCGGGCGCCGCGGCAGCGGTGTCCGAGTTCGGTGTGCACGGCATAGGCGAAGTCGATCGGCGTCGCGCCGGCGGTCAGCTCGACCAGCGTGGCTTGCGGCGTGAAGACATAGATGCGGTCGTCGAAGAGATGCGGGTCGGCCGGGCCCGCGCCACCGCCCTGCTCCGCCAGGTCGCGCTCCCAGGCCAGCAGCTGGCGGAGCACCGCCTTGCGCGCCTCGGCCACGCGGGCGTCGAAGTCGCCGCCGGCGCTGACACCGGCGTAGCCCTTGATCCCGGCCTCCTTGTAGGCCCAGTGCGCCGCCACGCCGTGCTCGGCGTGCTCGTGCATCTCGCGGGTACGGATCTGGATCTCGACCGGTGCCCCATCGTCGGCCTGCACCACCGTGTGCAGCGACTGGTAGCCGTTCGGTTTGGGCCGGGCGATGTAGTCGTCGAGCTCGCCCGGCAACGCGCGAAAGCGCTCGTGCACGCGGCCCAGCACCCGATAGCAGTCGGCGACGTCGTCGACCACCACGCGCAGCGCGCGCACGTCGAGTACCCCGGCGAAGGCGATCGACTTGCCATCCATCTTCTTCCAGATGCTGTACAGGTGCTTCGGCCGGCCCTGCACCTCGGCGCGCAGGCTGCTGCGCGCCAAGTCGTCGGCCAGCGTGCGCCGCAGCCCCTCGATCTGCTGCTCGCGCTCGACCCGGCGCGCGTCCAGCAGGTGCGCGACGTCGCGGTAGGCCTCGGGGTCGAGGAAGCGGAACGCCAGGTCCTCGAGTTCCCACTTGATCTGCCAGATGCCGAGCCGGTTGGCGAGCGGCGCGAACACTTGCAAGGTCTCGGCGGCCAGCCCGGCCGAACACGGCCGCTTGGTCGCGGCATGGAAGCGCAGCGTGGCGAGCCGCGAGGCCAGCCGCAGCAGCACCACCCGCAGGTCACGCGAGAACGCGAGGAGCATCTTGCGCACCCGCTCGAGCTGCTGCGCCTGCCCGGCCTCGCCGAGCTGCGCGCCACGCGCGGTGCGCTGCGCCTGCACCAGCCGGCGGGTGTTTGCGACCAGACTGGCCTGCGACTCGCCGAAGGCCTTGCCGACCACGTCCTCGGGCTGGCTCAGGTGGTCGGCCGCGTGGATCAGGTAGGCGGCCGCGCACATCGACGGTGGCGCGCCGATCGCGTTCAGGATCGCCGCCACCGCATCGGCGTGCTGCAGTGTGTCCTCGCCGGTGTCCAGGCGCTGGTCCGCGAGCAGCGGTGCCGCGAAGGCCCGGGCCCGCTCGCACAGCGCCGGCTCGGCCGGCGCCGCCCGCTCACCCGCCAGCGCGACGATCGGTGCCGTCGCAGCGGCCGCGTCGGCCCCGGCCTCGGGCGCACTCTTCATGGGGTGAGCAGGAACTCCCGCACCGCTTCGATCTGCGACGGCACGACCAGCGTCGGCGCATGACCGACGTCGGCGATCTCGAGCAGCCGTGCCTTGGGGCCGCGCTGCGTCATGGCCTGCGCGGTCTGCGCGGTCAGCAGGTCCGACTGTGCGCCGCGCAAGACCAGCGTCGGGCAGCGGATGGCGTCGTAGGCGTTCCACAGCGCCGCCTCGCCGGCGGCGGCGGCCTGCGGCGTGATGGTGCGGAACGGCACCGCGATGTCGAGGTCGTAGTGGCTGCGGTAGCTGGCTGCTGCGCCATCTGCGCCGGGCTCGCGCACCAGCTGCGGCAGCGTCAGCGCGAGCCACTGCTCGCGCGTGTGGGGACCGAAGCCGGCCGAGATGCTGCGCAGGTAATCGGCCGCTTCGTCGACGCTGCCCCAGCGCAGCGGCTGGCCGAGGTAGGTGCCGATGCGCCGCACCGCCTCGTACTCGATCTTCGGACCGACGTCGTTGAGCACCAGGCGATGTACCGGCGACCCCTTCTGTGCCGCGAGCAGCATGCCGATCAGGCCGCCCATCGAGGTGCCGAGCCAGTCCAGCCGGGTGGCGTTCAAGCGCGCCAGCAGCGTCACCATGTCGGCCAGGTAGGCCGGGATCTGGTAGCCGCCCGGATCCGCCAGCCGGTCGGAGCGGCCGCGCCCGACCACGTCAGGACAGACCACGCGGTAAGTGTCGGCGAGGCTGCGCGCCAAGGTGTCGAAGTCACGCCCCTGGCGCGTCAGGCCATGCACGCACACCAATACCCGCGGGTTCGCCGGGTCGCCCCATTCCCAGTACGCCATGCGATGCAGGCCGCGGGTGTCGAGGCACTGCACGTTGGACAAACGGGGTTCGGTCATGGCGGCTCGCTGGGCGCGGCGCACGCCCCGGGGTCTGGATAATCCATCCTAACAAGCGACTGGAGTATTCGATGCGCAGCGACCTGCTGGAAGGAAAGACCGCCCTCGTCACCGGCTCGACGAGCGGGATCGGCCTGGGCATCGCCAAGGCGCTGGCGGCGCGCGGCGCGACGCTGGTGATGAACGGCTTCGGCGACCATGAGCACGCCAGGTCCGAGGTCGCCGCGCTCGGCGGCCCGGTCGGCTACCACGGCGCCGACATGAGCCGCCCGGCCGACATCGAGGACCTGATGCAGTACGCCACGCGCGAGTTCGGCGGGGTCGACGTGCTGGTCAACAACGCCGGCATCCAGCATGTCGCGCGGGTCGAGGACTTTCCGGTCGAGCGCTGGGACGCGGTGATCGCGATCAACCTGACCTCGTCGTTCCACACCATGCGACTGGCGATGCCCGGCATGCGCGCGCGCAACTGGGGCCGCATCGTCAACGTCGCCTCGGCGCACGGGCTGGTCGCCTCGGCGCAGAAGTCGGCCTATGTGGCGGCCAAGCACGGGCTCGTGGGACTGACCAAGTCGGTCGCACTCGAGACCGCCACCACCGGCGTCACGGTCAATGCGATCTGCCCTGGCTGGGTCCTGACGCCGCTGGTGCAGAAGCAGATCGACGCCCGGATGGCGAACGAAGGCCTTAGCCTGGCCCAGGCGCAGGAACGGCTGCTCGGCGAGAAGCAGCCGTCGCTGCAGTTCACGACGCCCGAGCAGCTCGGCGAGCTGACCCTCTTTCTGTGCAGCGCCGCGGCCGACAACGTGCGCGGCGTGGCGTGGGCGATGGATGGTGGCTGGACGGCGCAGTAGCGGCGAGCGGCATCGAGGTGACTTGCGACCCTCGGCCTCGCCTCACTTCATCTGCACCGACCCGTTCACGTTCGCCGTCACGCTGCCCTTGCCGGCCTCGATCGGCAGCGGCTCGGCGGCTGCCGAGTCTGCGGCGCGGGCCTGCATGAGCATCGGCCGCGGTCCGAAGGGTTGCGGCTGCTGCGTCGCGACATTGACCTCGCGGATCTCGTAGCCGGCGTAGCCGAACTGCTTCGCATAGCTTGCGGCCTGGGCCCGGAAGCGCACGATCGCCTGCGCGGTGACCTCGGCCTCGGCCGCCTCTCGCACCTCGCGCGACAGCCCGTAGCCCACGCGCGCCACGGTCAGGGTCGTGATGCGGCCGGTGAGCTGGGCAATGGCCGGCATGTCGCGGCCTTCGAGCACGAGCTCGGTCGTGCCCTGCCAGCCGCTCGTCACGCCGCGTGCCGTATAGCGCGGCGCCAGGGTGAACTGGCCCGTGCGGATCTCGACCTGCCCCGGCCGCGCGGCCTTGCGTGCCTCGGCCAACGCGGCGTCGAGCGCCTGCTTGAGCTGCGACTGCACGAGCGCCGCATCGGCGCCGTCCTTGCTGGTCGACAAAGTGATCGTCAGCAGATCGCGATCGACCTCGACCGTGGCCGATGACGACAACGTCGCCACCCCGAGCGGCTGCCAGGGATGCGCAGTGATCTGCGCGATGGCCGGCGCGCCGGTGCCGGCGGCGATGAGGATCGGGATGAGCAGTGGGTATCGAAGCGTCGACATGGATGCCATGAACCTGGTGAATCTGGTGAACCTGGGATGGGGCTTATACGCAAAGTGGCGGCGACCCGGGTCCGTACAGGGCGCCGCAAGATATGTAACAGCCCGTCAGGACGGTCGGAAACGCTGTGCAATCCGCCGCAAAATCCCCGCTGTTACAAATTGGGAGACCTAGACATGACCACTGCACCGAACGCGCGGCCCGACCGCGTGGTGGTCGTCGACGACGATGCGCGCATCCGCGACCTGCTGCGCCGCTACCTGACTCAGGAAGGCTTCGAGGTTCTGCTGGCCGAGGACGCGAAGGCGCTGAACCGGGTGCTCACCCGCGAGACCGTGGACTTGATCGTGCTCGACCTGATGCTGCCCGGCGAAGACGGCTTGTCGATCTGCCGCC
>JBDSZM010000023.1:0-9634 GCA_039925165.1 Burkholderiaceae bacterium | reverse complement strand
GCAGCTGGTGACCCTGGCCGAACGCCACGCCTTGCCCGCGATTTACGAGTGGCGCGCCTTCGCGGTGGCCGGCGGACTGATGAGCTACGGCACCGACTTCGCCGGAGTCTGGCGGCAGGTCGGTGCCTATGCGGCGCGTGTGCTCAAGGGCGACAAGCCGGCCGTGTTGCCGATCGTCCAGCCGACCCGTTTCGAGCTCGTGATCAACCGCAAGACGGCCAAGGTGCTCGGCCTCGCAATCCCCCAGTCGCTGCTGCTGCGCGCCGACGAGGTGATCGAATGAGCGTCGACTGGCCGGTGCGCCGCAGGGCCTTCTGCCGGCTGCTCGCCCTGGCGGGCCTGGCGGCAACCCAGGGTGGCCTGCGGGCCCAGACGTCGAAACCGATCGCGCGCATCGGGCTGGTGATGCCCGACGACGGGCCGATGCCCGTGGGCGCGGCGCGGATCGCGCAGCTTCGCGCTGCGCTGGCCGATCTCGGCTGGGACGACGGCAGGAACATCGCGATCGAGACGCGCCACGCGGGCGTCGCTCCGCAGGGCCAGCGCCGGGCCGCCGCCGAACTGAAGGCGCTGCCGGTCGCCCTCATCATCGCCTCGGGCACGACCACCATCGGCGCGGTGCGCGATGGCGCCCCCGGCGTGCCGGTCGTCATGGTCAACGCCGGCGACCCGGTGGGTGCGGGCTTCGTCGCTAACCTGGCCCGTCCGGGCGGCTCCCTGACCGGCACGTCGGCGGCCGGTGAGGAGCTGCTTGCCAAGCAACTCGAATTGCTCGCAGCGGCCTTGCCGCAGACCAGGCGTTTCGGTGTGCTGATGAACGCCGCCAACCCGGCCAACGGCTTTTTCTTCGACGCGCTGTCGGCACGCGCCCGGCAGCTCGGCGTGCAGCTCGAGCGCATCGAGGTGTCGCAACCCGACGCGCTGGCCGACGCGATCGCGCGCGGCAAGGGCGGCGGCCTTCTGGTGCTGGGCGATCCGATGTTCGGCCAGCAGCGGCTGCTGATCGCCGAACTGACGCGGCGCCTGCAGGTGCCGACGATCTTCGGTGGCCGGCCGTACGTCGCCGCGGGGGGTCTGATGTCCTACCTCTCTTCCGACGCCTGGCACTGGCGCAGCGCCGCGGGCTACGTGGACAAGATACTCAAGGGCGCCAAGCCCGGCGACCTGCCGGTCGCGCAGCCGACCACGTTCGAGCTGATCGTCAACCTGAAGACGGCGAAGGCGCTCGGCATCGCCTTGCCGGCGTCCCTGTTGCTGCGCGCCGACGAGGTGATCGAGTGAAGCGGCGGCTGTGCTTGGCGGTGGGTGCGGGCGCTGCATGGTCCTGCGTATCGGCGCGCCTGCCGGCGCAGCCGGCGAGGGCTGCGCGCCGCCGCATCGGCGTCCTCGCGCCCAGCACAGTCGCCAACGAAGCCGTCACGCTCAAGCCCTTCTTCGACCAGATGCGCGAGCTGGGATGGGTGGAAGGACGAAACGTCGTCTACGACCACGCGTATGCGGACGATCTGCGCGGCAACCTCGATCCGCTGGCGGGCCGGCTGGTAGCGCGGAACCCCGACATCATCTTCGCGCCCCCTTCGCCGGCCGCGGTGGCTGCGCGCCGTGCGACACGTCGCATCCCGATCGTCTTCGCGACCGGCACCGACCCCGTCGGTACCGGGCTGGTCGAAAGCCTTGCGCGACCCGGTGGCAACGTCACGGGCGTGCTGAGCGTGATCGACTCGCTCGCACCCAAGCTTGTCGAGATCATCCGCGCGGTTCTTCCCGCGGTACGCCGGCTGGGTTACCTGAGCGATCCGGCCGACCCGCGTTCGCGCACCGATCTGGCGGCGTTGGGGTCCCCGCTGTCCGCATGGAACATGAGCGTCGCGGTCGCGGACGTGGTCGAACCCAGTGCGCTGAATCGCGCCATCGATACGCTGATCGAGCGCCGGGTCGACGCCATCCTCACCGGCACGTCGCTGACGTTCAACTTGCGCAGGCAGGTGGTCGAGCGCAGCCACGCTGCCGGCATCCCGGTCTTCGGACACCGCGCCGAGTTCGCCGAGGCCGGCGCGCTGGTGGCCTACGGCGCCTCGCTGCCCCAGCAGATGCGGCGTGCCGCCGAGCTCGTCGACAAGATACTGAACGGCGCTCGGCCCGCCGACATTCCGGTCGAGCAACCGAGCGTGTTCGAGATGGTCGTCAACCTCAAGACGGCGCGCGCGCTCGGGATCGCGCTGGCCCCCACCTTGCTGCTGCGAGCCGACCGGGTGATCGAATGAAAATGTGTGCGAAGCCGATGCGCGCTGGCGGGGAGAACTGGTGAATGCTCGCAGAGCTGTGGTGGGGCTGATCGCTGCCTGCCTCGGCGGCTGGGCGGCGCCGTCGCGAGCGCAACCGGTGTCCGTCGCCAACCGCCGCGTCGGCGTGCTGGTCCCCAGTCGACATCCGGCTCGCCCGAGGTGCTCGCCCCGTCACGTCGCATGCCGTCGCTACCGTCTCTGGCGCAGGCGTTGTGCGCCGAGGAGGATCGAATGAGGCGTCGCCAGCTCTCAGCACTGATCGCCGCAGCCGGCCTGGCGGGCCACGCTGCCGCCCCGCGTGCGCAGCCTGCCGGCGTCGCGGCGCGCCGCATCGGCGTGCTCAATTTCGGCACCGGGCCCTCCGGGGCAAACCCGGACCCTGCGCTCGAGGGTTTCCGACAGGGGCTGCTCGATCTCGGGCTGATCGAGGGGCGCAACCTCGTGATCGACTACGCCTATGCCGAGGGCCGGCCCGAGCGGCTGGCCGGGTTGGTCGCCGAACTCATCGCGCTGAAGCCGGATGTGATCGTGGCCCTCGGCCCGGGCCCCTTGCAGGCGGTGCGCGGCGCAACGAACACGCTGGCGATCGTCGCGATCGGCGGCAGCGATCCGGTCGCCGAGGGGTGGGCGCGCAGCCTGGCGCGTCCGGGCGGCAACGTCACGGGCCTGACGGTCACGTTCCCTGAACTCGCCCCGAAATACCTCGAGTTCCTCAAGCAGGCCGTGCCCGGGCTGACGCGGGTGGCCGTCCTGTTTGCGCCGGCCGAGGTGAAGATCAATCCGATCCTCGAGGCCGGGGCCCGCGAACTCGGGCTGCAAATGCAACCGCTCGAGGTGTCCGGACCAGACGACTTCGAAGCGGCATTCGATCGCGCGTCGCAAGGTCGCGCGCAGGGCCTGTACGCCATTGCGACCAACCTGCCGGTCCTGTACCGGGCCAGCTTGGCGGAGCTTTCGCTGCGCCACCGGCTGCCGTCTGTAGGCCAGTTTTCGCTGTTCGCGCAAGCGGGTTTCCTGCTGAGCTACGGTGCCGACCTGGGCGCCCTCAGCCGTCGGGCCGCGACCTATGTCGACAAGATTCTGAAGGGCGCGCGAGCGGGCGACTTGCCGATCGAGCGGCCCACCGAGTTCGAGCTGATAGTCAACCGCAAGACCGAGCGTGCGCTCGGCATGACGCTGCCGCCGGCGCTGTTGCTGCGGGCCAGCCGGGTCATCGAATGAACGTTCTGCGACGGCGTGTGCTCCCGGCCCCTCGCCATCGCATCGGCGCGCGTGCTGATGACGTAGCCAGGGCAGCGGTGACCTCCAATCGTTCTTCGAAGAGGTGCGCCATTGCGCATGGCCGCCTTGCTCGCGCGGCGGGTCGGCGTAATCGTCACTGTCACATTCGACCTGAACGTCCGGCGCATGCCGTCGTCGGCCTCATTGCGCGCGGACAGGACCATCGAATGAAGGTCATCGGATGACTCGCCGCTGGCGCCTCTTCCCCAAATACGCGCTGCTCATCATCGCGCTGGTCGCCGGCATGCTGCTGGCGAGCGGGGCGGTCGGGATCTGGTTCTCGTACCAGGAGAACCAGGACCACCTGATCGCGCTGCAGGACGAGAAGGCAAACGGGGCGGCCACGCGGATCGAGCAGTTCGTGCAGGCGATCGCGCACCAGATCAGCTGGACCGCCCTGCCGCGCGTCGATGCCGGCGCCGGCGATGCGGTCGAGTCGCGCCGGATCGAATATCTGAAGTTGCTGCGGCAGGAGCAGGCGATCACCGAAGTGGCATGGATCGATGCAGGCGGGCGCGAGCAGCTGCGCGTTTAGCGCCTGGCGATGGATACGGTGGGCAGCGGCACCGACGTATCGAAGGAGCCCCAGTTTTCAAAGATCGTCAGCGCGGGCGCCGGCGCGACCTGGTACGGCCCGGTCTATTTCCGTAAGGGCACCGAGCCCTACATGACGATCTCGCGCGCGGCCGGAGGGGGCGGGGTGACGGCGGCCGAGGTCAACCTCAAATTCGTCTGGGAAGTGGTTTCGCGCATCCGCATCGGCGAAAAGGGCCTCGCCTACGCGGTCGACGCCGATGCCAACCTGATTGCCCATCCCGACATCAGCCTCGTGCTGAAGAAGACCGACCTGCGCGCCTTGCCGCAGGTGGTGGCGGCGCTCGCGAATCCCGATGCCGAGATGTCGCCGGATGCGCTCGGCCTCGACGGCCGGCGGGTGCTGACCGCCTCCGCGCGCATTCCTACCCTCGGCTGGACCGTCTTCGTCGAGTCGCCGCGGGCCGAGGCCTTTGCGCCGCTGTACGCCACCTTGCAGCGCATGGGCCTGGTGCTGGTGGCCGCGCTGCTGCTGTCGATCGCCGCCAGCTTCTTCCTGGCGCGCATGCTGGTGCGACCGCTGAGCGCCTTGCAGGCCGGCGCCGCGCAGATCGGTGCCGGCGACCTCGACCAGCGCATCGTCGTGGCCACCGGCGACGAACTCGAAGGCCTGGCCGAGCAGTTCAACCGCATGACCGGGCAACTGCGCGAGTCGTACGCCGGGCTGGAACGCAAGGTCGAACAGCGCACCGCCGAGCTGACCGAGTCGCTCGACTACCAGACCGCTATTAGCGCGGTGCTAAGGGTCATCAGTCAGTCGCCGACCGACGTGGCACCGGTCTTCGAGGCGATTCTCGACAGCGCGGTGCGGCTGTTCGGCAGCGTGAACGCCGCGGTATTCCGCTACGACGGGAGCGCGCTGCACCTGGTGGCTTCGCGCAATTGGTCAGACGAGGCACTGGCCAACGCACGCCGCCGCTATCCCGGGCCACCCGATCCGAAGAGCCTGACCGGGCGCGTGATCCTGAGCCGCCAGACCGTGGCGATCGAAGACACGCTGGCTGACCCGCTGTACGACCGCAAGACCGCCAACATCAACCGTTGGCGGCGCTTGCTTGGTACACCGCTTTGGAAGGACGGCCTGCCCGTCGGCGTGCTCGTGATGGCCTGGCCCGACCCCGGAAGGACGCCCCAACGCCAGCAAGACCTGCTGCGCACCTTCGCAGACCAGGCAGTGATCGCGATCGAGAACGTGCGCCTATTCAACGAAACGCGGGACGCACTGCGCAAGGTCGAACAGCGCACCGCCGAGCTGACCGAGTCGCTCGACTACCAGACCGCGATCAGCGAAGTGCTGCGGGTCATCAGCGCGTCGCCGACGGACGTCGGCCCGGTCTTCGAAACGATACTCGACAGCGCGATGCGCTTGT
Organism: Burkholderiaceae bacterium; assembly: GCA_039925165.1. Lineage (GTDB taxonomy): Bacteria > Pseudomonadota > Gammaproteobacteria > Burkholderiales > Burkholderiaceae_C > JBDSEG01. The sequence goes on along the minus strand of JBDSZM010000023.1, from coordinate 4,104 downwards.
TCGGCAGCCCGATCGCCGCGGTGATGCGCTACGACGGCCGGCTGGTTCACCTGGTGGCAACTCGCAACTGGAACTCGAAGGCGATCGAGGATGCGCGGCGCTTCTACCCAGGGTTGCCGAACCCGGCCATGCTGAGCGGCCGGGTGATTCTGGCGGCCAAGACGCTGACCGTCGAAGATGCACTCGCCGACCGCGACTACGACGAGACCGCCGCGGCGGCCGGGCATTGGCGGCGGATGATCGGTGCGCCGATGCTGAAGGACGGCGTGCCGCTGGGCGTCATCGTGGTGGCCTGGCCCGACCCCGGCGAGACCCCGCCGCGTCAGGTCGACCTGCTCAAGACCTTTGCCGACCAGGCGGCGATCGCGATCGAGAACGTCCGCCTCCTGAGCGAGACCAAGGAAGCGCTCGAACGCCAGACCGCCACCGCCGCGGTGCTGCAGGTCATCAGCAGTTCGGTCGCCGATACGCATCCGGTGTTCGACAAGATCTTGGAGAGCTGCGAGCGCCTCTTCAGCGCCGACCATCAGGGTGTGGTGCTGGTCGACGAGTCCGCGTCGCTGCGCGTGGCGGCGACGCGCGGACCCGCCTTCGCCGACGGCGCGGACGACTTCTTCAGCTATGCGCCGAAGCGGCTCGACGCGTCCGCCACCGGCATCGCGCTGCGGGAACGCCGGGTGCTGCACTACCCGAGCGTGCTCGCGGCCGAGGATGCACCGGCCAGCCTGCAGCAGATTCGCGAGCGCCACGGCGATTATTCGATCGCCTTCGCGCCGATGCTGTGGGACGAGCGCGCGGTCGGTGCGATCGTGGTCGCGCGCCAGCCGCCGAATCCGTTTGCGCCGGGCGAGATCGCGCTGCTGAAGACCTTCGCCGACCAGGCGGTGATCGCGATCCAGAACGCCCATCTGTGGAACGAGACCAAGGAGGCGCTGGAGCGCCAGACCGCGACGAGCGAGATCCTGCGCGTCATCAGCGAGTCGCCGACCGATGTGCAGCCGGTGCTCGATGCGGTTGCGCTGCGCGCGGGCATGCTGTGTCGCGCCGAAGGCAGCCGGGTCTGGCTTCCCGACGGCGGTCAGTTGCGGGCGATGACCGGCTATCAGCTCGAAGACGGCACTGAATCGGGCCGCGGCGAGTTGCTTCCTCAACGCCGGACGTCGGTGGTGGGTCGCGCTTTCGTCGATCGATGCACCGTTCATGTCAGCGACGTTGCCGAGCTTGTCGACACCGAATACCCGGATTCGCGGACCGTACAGTGGAACCACGGCTTTCACACCCTGCTGGCGGTGCCGATGCTTCGGGAAGGCATTGCAGTCGGCACGATCGCGTTGCTGCGCAAGCAGGTACGGCCGTTCTCGAAGCTCGAGATCGATCTGGTCCAGACCTTCGCCGACCAGGCAGTGATCGCGATCGAGAACGTGCGCCTGTTCAACGAAACGCGCGACGCGCTGGAGCGGCAGACCGCGACCGCCGAAATCCTGCGCGTGATCAGCGGCTCGATTACCGATACCCAGCCGGTCTTCGACGCGATCGTCGCGAGCTGCCAGCGGCTTTTCGACGGCAAGGCGGTGGCTCTGGTGGTGCCGCGCGGCGAGATGCTCGAATCGGTCGCCTTCGCCAGCGACGGCACGGCCCAGGGCGGAGGCGGTTTTCTCCAGCCCTGGCCGCTCGACCGCGAGAGCGGCGCGGGCGCCTGCGTGATCGACTCACGGCTGATCGCGGTGGCCGACACCGAAGCGGGCGCGCGGCACTTTCCGCGCATGCGCGATCTCGCGCTCAAGCTCGGCTACCACTCGGCGCTGTTTGTCCCGCTGCTGCGCGACGCCCGCGCGGTGGGCTGCATCGCGGTGCTGCGCGCTGGCACCGGAGCCTTTACCGCCAAGGAGATCGCGCTCGCCCAGACCTTTGCCGACCAGGCGGTGATCGCGATCGAGAACGTGCGGCTGTTCAACGAGACGAAGGAGGCGCTCGAACAGCAGACGGCGACCGCCGAGGTGCTGCAGGTCATCAGCGGCTCGATGGCCGACGCGCGGCCGGTGTTCGACAAGATCCTCGAGAGTTGCCAGCGCCTGTTCGAGAGCGCCGAGATGGGCATCACGCTGATCGGCGACGACGCGCAGGTGCACCTCGCGGCGCACCTCGGCTTGGCCGCCCCGTTGCTGGAGGCCCACTATCCGCGCCCGCTCGAACAGACGATGTGGGCCCGGCCGCCGACCAGCGTGGACGTGCTGCACGTGCACGACGTGTTCGCCACGCCCGAGGCGCCGGCGGCGATGCGCGAGATCGCGCATCGGGTCGGCAACTACGCGATCATGATCGCGCCGATGCTCTGGGAAGGTCGCACGATCGGCTCGATCCACGTCACGCGCCAGCCGCCGGCGCCGTTCTCGCCGAAAGAGATCGGCCTGCTCAAGACCTTTGCCGACCAGGCCGTGATCGCGATCCAGAACGCCCGGCTTTTCAACGAGATCCAACAGAAGAGTCATCAGCTCGAGGTCGCCAACCAGCACAAGAGCGAGTTTCTCGCCAACATGTCGCACGAACTGCGCACGCCGTTGAACGCAATCATCGGGTTCTCGGAAGTGCTGGTCGAGGGGCTGTTCGGCGAGCTCAACCCGAAGCAGCTCGACTACCTCCAGGACATCCACTCGTCGGGGCGGCACCTGCTCTCTCTCATCAACGACATCCTCGACCTGTCGAAGATCGAGGCCGGCCGGATGGACCTGGAACTCGACACCTTCGACGTCGAACAGGTGCTTGCGAACGCGATGACCCTGGTGCGCGAGCGCGCCCAGCGGCACGGCATCGCGCTCGCACTGGAGGTCGCGCCGGGGCTCGGCGACTTGCGTGCCGACCAGCGCAAGGTGAAGCAGATCCTGGTCAACCTGCTGAGCAACGCCGTCAAGTTCACCCCCGACGGCGGCCGCGTCGTGGTGCGCGCGCAGTGGGTCGGCGACGCCTTCGAGGTGGCCGTGAGCGATACCGGCGTGGGCATCGCGGCGGCCGACCACGAGGCCGTATTCGAGGAGTTCCGCCAGGTCGGCCGCCACTACGACAGCCGCCACGAGGGCACCGGCCTCGGCCTGGCCCTGACGCGCCGCTTCGTCGAGCTGCACGGCGGTAGCATCCGCCTGGACAGCGAGCCCGGGCGCGGCTCGACCTTCACGGTCACGCTGCCGCGCCAGCCCGGTGAGACACCATGAGCCTGATCCTGATCGTCGAGGACAACCTCAAGAACATGAAGCTCGCGCGCGACGTGCTGCAGGCCAAGGGCCATGTCGCGCTCGAGGCGACGACCGGCGAGGACGGCGTGCGGATGGCGCTCGCGCAGCCGCCTGACCTGGTGCTGATGGACATCCAGCTGCCGGGCATCGACGGGGTCGAGGCGCTGCGCCGGTTGCGCGCCGATCCGCGCACCGCCGACGTGCCGGTGGTCGCCTTCACCGCCTCGGTGACGGCCAACGACCGGCACCGCATCACGCAGGCCGGCTTCGACGCCTTCCTGGCCAAGCCGATCGCGCTGAAGGAGTTTTTGGCGACGGTCGAGCGGTACGCCCGTCGCGCGATGCCATGAGTCGAATCCTGGTCGTCGACGACACACCGGCGAATGTCAAGCTGCTGGTCGACGTGCTCGCGGCGCAGGGCTACGCGGTGGCGTCGGCCGCCGACGGCACGCAGGCGCTGGCGATGATCGCTGCGACACCCCCCGACCTGGTGCTGCTCGACATCATGATGCCCGGGCTCTCGGGCTACGACGTGTGCCGGCGCCTGCGGGCCGACCCGGCGACCGCACTGCTGCCGGTGGTGCTGTGTACCTCACTCGACCCGCACCAGGAACGCGTGCGCGGCATCGAGGCCGGTGCCGACGATTTTCTCGCCAAGCCGGTCAACCGGCAGGAACTGTTCGCGCGCGTCAAGTCGCTGCTGCGCATCAAGGCGCTGCAGGACGAGGTCCAGGCGCAATCGGCGCAACTGGCGCAGTGGAACCGGACGCTCGAGCAACGGGTTCAGGAACAGGTCGGCCAGCTCGAGCGGCTGTCGCGGCTGAAGAATTTCTTCTCACCACAGCTCGCCGAGGCGATCGTCGCCGGCGGCGAGGAA
>JBDSZM010000022.1:0-4064 GCA_039925165.1 Burkholderiaceae bacterium | reverse complement strand
AGCCAGTCCCACCACATGATGCGGTGCCGATAGCGCGGCGAGATCGGGAACAGCAGGAAGCACAGGAAGAGCACGAAACCGACGTGGATCGGCCGCAGGATCTGCGTCGCCACGATGTCGTACGCGGCGTACAGGTGGAACACCGACATCCCGAACAGCACCCAGCGCACGAAGCTGCTGCGCCAGCCGTGCAGCGTATTGGCCGCACCTTCCTCCTCCTCGACGTACTTGCCGGCGCGCGCCAGCGCTTCCTCGCTGACGCCGGTGCCGGCGCCCTGGGTCGGTGAGGGGATGGGATGGGTCGTCATGGCACCTCGTGTGCATCAAGCAAGAAGGCCCCGGTCGACATCGACGCGGGGCCCCGGGGCAGGCTGGGCGGATCAGCTCACTCGACCTTAACGCCCTTCTCGGCGTAGTACTTCAGCGCGCCCGGGTGGAACGGCGCCGGCGTTGCAGAGGCCTTCTGGTTCTCGAGCTTGATGTTCATCGCTTCCTTGTGCACTGCGATCACGTCGTCGCGCTTCTCGAAGATCGTCTTGACGATGTTGTAGGCGGTCTTGTCGTCCATGCTCTCGTTGGCGACCAGGATGTTCATGACGGTCGCCTGCTTGTTGTCGGCGTCCATGCCGCGGTAGATGTCCTTGCCGATCGTGTCCTCGACGTACAGGTTGCCGTACTTCTTGTTCATCGCCGCCACCGTCTCGGCGTGGTCGATCATCTTGAGCTTGGTGCCAGGGGTATTGGCCAGGTCCGTCACGGCCGCGGTGGGCAGACCACCGACCCAGAAGAAGGCGTCGATCTTGCCGTCCTTGATGGCGTTGACCGACTCGGCCACGCCCAGGCGCTCGCGCCGCAGGTCCTTGTCCTTGTCGAGACCGGCCGCCTCGATGATGCGAAACGCCATCACCTCGGTCGCGCTGCCGGGCGAGCCGGTGGAGACACGCTTGCCCTTCAGGTCGGCCATCTTGGAAATGCCGCGACCCTCGACCGTGACCACGTGCATGCGGTTCGGGTACAGGATCATCAGGGTCTTGAGCGGCACCTTGGCGCCCTTGAACTTGTCCTCGCCCTTGAGTGCGTCGAGACTCGCATCGGTCATCGCGAAAGCGATGTAGGGCTTGCCGCTGCCCACCAGCTTCAGGTTGTCGACCGAGCCGCCGGTGACTTCGGCGGTGGCCTGCATGCCGGGCACGAACTTGGACAGCACGGCCGCGATGCCGCCGCCCATCGGGTAGTACACGCCGCCGGTGCCACCGGTGGCGATCGAGATGTTCTGGGCCGACGCACCCAGCGTCAGGGCGAGGCCGGCCACGAAGGCGGCGAGGCGGGGAAATGAAAACGTCATGCGGACTCCTGGGAAGTGGTGTGCCGAAAACTCGCCTGGCGGCGCGCGACACGGCGGCTGGAGTCTAGGTGCGAGCGCGTCGCCGGCTTCTTCGGAATAACCCGGCGCGCCGTCGGGGCAGCGCGGTTCAGCGGGCCTGGCGGAACGCCATCACCGCCGGGTTGCGCAGGGTGCGCCGCAGCGCCATTTCCTTGCGCGGGCCGCCAACGAGATCGCCGACGCGCTGCTCGACGTCGACCCTGCGCCCGGCGCGCAGCGGCTGGCCGGCGTGGCACAGCGCTACGCCAAGGTGCAAGCCTTGACAGCGCCCGTCGAGGTCGCTGGCTGAGATGGCGCGAGCCCTGAATCTGCACGCGGCGGCGGGATCGCCGACGCGCCGGCTGTTCGAGGCCACCACCGTCGCTCGCGGATCTGGCGCGCTTCGTCGGGCAGGTAAAGCTCGGCGAGCAGCCGGCCGAGGTTCTGGAACATCGCGTTGATGAGCGCCCCCTCGCCGTCGCGCGCCAGCGGGTTGAGCGCGCAGGTGAACGAGCCGGCCATCAGCGCGCGCATAAATTCTTCCTTCAACGGGTCGGCGCGGCCCTTGTCGCACAGGTGCTCGAGCCGCATCAGACTCATCACCGTGTTGCGGATGCCGGCGAAGCCGATCAGCGCGCCGGCGCGCAAGACGGTGCAGATGGTGCCGCCGCCCGAGGTCGAGCAATGCACGGTCTTGGCGCTGCGCAGCAACGGTCCAGGCGCGGGTCATCGCCGAGCCAGACCGTGGCCTATGCGCCCTGGTCGAACTGATGCCCCAGCGCGAAACGGACGACGCGGCGCACTGCCCCGGCCTGGCCCGGTGCCGTCTCGACCGCGGCCATCAGTGCACCGCCCCGGCCTCGCTGCGCACCCGCAGCGGGGGTGGCTGGCGGGCCACGACCAGGGCCGCCCGCGCCGCCGCCAGGGCATCGCGCAGGTCGCGTTCGTTGATCCGCAGGACCCGCGCATAGCGTTGCGCGATGCCAGCCAGCGCGGCCGCACCGCGAGCCCCGTCGCCGGATCGGGTGGCGTCGATCGTCTCGTTGGCAGCGCTTGCGACGCAGCGCAGCAGGTCGGCGTCGGTGTCGGGCTTGCGCACCGGCTTGCCGGTCGGCAGGCGCCGGATCATGTGCAGCAGCTCATCGCCCAGGCCCCAGTAGCGTGCCACCGCGGCGCCGATGGCCTCGCCGTCGACGCCCAGCACCGCACAGGCCGCGGCCTCTTCGCTCATGCCCGCCAGTTCGGTCCCGTCGGCCGCGGTGGCGGACTGCATCAGGCGCTGGATCTGCTCGGTTTCGTCGGCATAGTGGTACTGCAGCAGCAGTCGGCCGAGGTTCTGCAGCAGGGTCACGATGTAGACGACCTCGGCGTCGTAGCCGGCCGGGCGCAGCGCCTGCGCCAGGTGGCTCGCCAGCGCGACCCGCTCGAGCATCGATTGCAGCATCGCCGCCCCGCCCGGACCGACCGGACCCGGCCAGATGCGCAGGCTGTTGGCGGCCGCCCGCACGCCTTCGACGCCGAGCAGCGCGATCGCCCGCCGCACCGTCACCACCGCGCCGCCGCCGGCGATCTGAGTCCCGCGCACCTGGGCCGAATTGACGCTGCGCAACAGCTCGAAGCTGAGGGCGACATCGCACAGCACCTGCTGGGCCAGCTCGTCGGTCCGCTGACCGCGGCTGGCGACCAGGTTGGCGACGCGCAGCGTGAGGTCGGGCAAGGCCGGCAGGTGGCCGGCGGCGCGCAGCCGGTCGAGCACCAGGGCCAGCGGGCCGGCGCTGTCGGGCGCCTGCGCCTGCGACCACCCCTCGAGCGCGCGCATGAAGGTGCGGATCGTCAGGTAGCGCTGGCGCTCCTGGTCGGAAGTCGCGCGGTTGGCAATCGCACGCAGCGGTTCGGGCACCGGGTGCGGCGTACTCCAGGCCAGCCGCACCGGCTCGCGCCCGTGCGGCGGCATGCGGGCGATCACGCTCGCGAGGTCGGGCTCGTCGAGCACGTCGGCACCGCTCAGCAAGCGATGCAGCAGCACGCCGCAGGCCAGCAGGTCGTTCTGCGCGGCGTCGCGCTGGCGGCGCAGGCGCCGCGTCGCAGCAGCCAGGCCGCCGTCTCGGCTCTCGTCGTCGTGCTCGCCGGGCGCCGCAACCGCTGCGCTGCCGAGCGCCATCACGCGCAGCACGCCGGTCTCGCCGACGATCAGGCTGTGCAGTTGCAGGTCCAGGTGGGCAACGCCGGCTTCGTGCGCGAACGCCAGTCCGCGCAAGGCCTGCAGCAACCAGCCGGCGATGTCGATCGGCGCCGGGGCGGCCTGCGAGCCCAGCCACTCGCGCAGGGTCACACCCTCGGTGCGATCGACCGCAACGTACGGCCAGTCGCCGTGCAAGCCGATTTCGCTGGCGCGCGCGAGGTTGGGGTGATCGAGCCGGGCCGCCTGGCGGACCTCGGCCAGCCAGAGGTCGATTGCCGCGCCCGAGCCGGGTGCCGTGCGCGGCACGGTCAGCATGACCTGCTGCCGGTGGCGCGGATCCTCGGCCAGCCAGACCATCACGGCGGCGCTCTTGCCGAGCAGCTGCACGAGCTGGAAACGGCCGAACATCCGCAGCGGGGTGGCGGCGAAGGACGACGCGGACGCGGACGTGGGTGCTCGACTACAAGCTGCGCCATGCCCCGCAGGCCCTGGCGTCCTACCAGGACCAGCTGCGTCGCT
>JBDSZM010000021.1:0-3044 GCA_039925165.1 Burkholderiaceae bacterium | reverse complement strand
TCGAGTCGCCGCCGTCATCGGGTGCGGCATGGTCGCGCTGCACGCATGAGTCTGTTGCCCGCCGATTGCGCGGCCGTGAGTTCACCGCCACCCGAGGCCCCGCCGGCGACCGGTCTCGAGAAATTTCTGCGCGCGCTGTCGGTCGTCACGATGCTGATGACGGTGCCGCAGGTGATCTCGATCTGGTGGGGTGGTAGCGCGTCCGGGGTCTCGCTGTGGTCCTGGGGCGCGTACCTGTTCTCCGCCTGCCTGTGGTTCGTCTACGGATGGCGCAAGCGCGACAAGACCATCTACCTCGCCTGCATCGGCTGGATCGCCCTCGATGCCGCCATCGTCGCCGGGGTGATGCTCAAGGGCTGATCGGGCCGGTTCAGACCAGACCGTCGAACATCAGCACGTCGACCCGCTCGCCGGCGACGACGTTGCCCTGGTCGTGGTGCAGCACCATCAGTCCGTTGGCCACGCTCATGCTGCGCAGGATGCCGGATCCCTGGGAGCCGGTGATGTGCACGCGGCACTCGCCGTCGGCATCGCGTCGCACGATCGCGCGCTGGTATTCGGTGCGGCCGGGCTTCTTGCGGATCGGCTCGGCGCTGACCGCGCGCAGCAGCGGCAAGGGCTCGGCGGTCGCCCCGGCCATCGCCAGCAGCGCATCGCGCACCAGCGCATAGAAGGTGACCATCACCGCCACCGGGTTGCCCGGCAGCCCGAACAGGACCGCACCGGGGTGGCCCGCGCCGTCGGCTGCGATGCGACCGATCGCCATCGGCCGGCCGGGCCGCATGGCGATGCGCCAGAACAGCACATCACCCAGCTTCGCCATCACCGCCTTGGTGTGATCGGCCTCGCCGACGCTGACGCCGCCCGAGGTGATGACGGCATCGGCATTGGCGGCGGCGCTGCGGAAGGCGGCCTCGAGTGCCGCCGGGTCGTCGCGCACCACGCCCAGGTCGAGCGCTTCGACCCCGAGCCGCTGCAGCATCGCCCACAAGGTGTAGCGGTTGCTGTCGTAGACGCAGCCGGCATCGAGCGGCTCGCCGATCGAGCGCAGCTCGTTGCCGGTCGAGAAGAAGGCCACGCGCAGGCGCCGGCGCACCGGCACCTCGGCCTGCCCGAGCGACGCGAGCAGGCCGAGGTCGGCCGGGCGCAGCACCCGGCCCGCTGCCAGGGCGACCTCGCCGCGGGCCAGGTCCTCGCCCGCCAGGCGCCGGTTGTCGCCGGGGCGCACCACACCGGGCGGCACGCTCACGGCAGCGCCGTCGAGGGTGGTGAACTCCTGCGGCACGACCGTGTCGAGACCGGCGGGCATGACCGCGCCGGTCATGATGCGCACGCACTCCATCGGCCCGGCACTGCCGTCGAAGGCCGCACCGGCGTAGCCGCTGCCGGCCAGTCGCAGCAGCGTCGGGCCGGCGGCCGCAATGTCGGCGCCGCGCAGCGCGTAGCCGTCCATCGCCGAGTTGTCGTGCGACGGCACGTCGATCGACGACACGATGTCGCGCGCCAGGACGCGACCGAGGGCGCTGCGCAGGGCCAGCTGCTCGACCGCCTCGACCCGCGGCACCAGCCGCGCGATGAAATCGCGCGCCGACTCGACGGCGAGGGCGTTCGGGTCGTAGCCCGCCACGCAGGATGCGATGGCAGCCAGGCTTGCGGGCAGTTCGGGGCGTTCGGCAGTCATCGCGTCAGGCCGCGCCGGGCAGGCGGCGCAGCTCGTCCAGGGTATTGGCGTTGGCGAACGCCTGCGCATCGTCGAACTCGACTTCGACGCAGCGGTGCAGCGCGGTCCAGCGGTCGATCTTGCGCTGGCCTTCGTGGGTGTACCGGACCAGGCTTTCCATGACCTCGGTGCGCATCAGGCAGAACACCGGCTGAACCCGCAGCACGCCGTCCTCGCGGATCGCGGCCATCGCGATCTCGGCGTTGTCAGCTTCCAGTGCCGCCGCCAGCCGCGCGACCAGGTCGAGCGGGAACAGCGGCGAATCGCAGGGCACGCTCACCAGGTACGGCGTCTCGCAGCGTTCCAGGCCGGTCAGGAAGCCGGCCAGTGGACCGGCGTAGTCGGCCAGTCCGTCGGGCCACACCGGCACGCCCATCGACTCGTAGGCGCCGAGGTTGCGGTTGGCGTTGACCATGACTTCGCCGACCTGAGGGGCCAGGCGCATCAGCGCATGGGTCGCGAGCGGCATGCCGTGATGGTTCTGCAGCCCCTTGTCGACGCCGCCCATGCGGCTGCCGCGCCCGCCGGCCAGGATCAACCCGGTGATGTCCTTGCGATCGATCATCGGTTCGGGTCCTCGTCCAGGCACCGGCCAGTGGCACACGTCATTCCAGGTCCCATGTCAGGCGTCCCTTCAGAAACAGATCGGCGCGTCCTTCGACGTGCGCATTGAAGAAGGCCGGCGTCGGCAGGTCGACGTGGATTTCACCACGGTCGATGTACACCACGCGGTTGGCGAGGCGTTTGGCCTGCCCGAGGTTGTGCGTGCTCATCACCAGCGTCATGCCAGCGGCAGCGTAACGCGCGAGCATGGCCTCGAGCTCGTTCTTGGCCGAGGGGTCGAGGTTGGCGGTCGGCTCGTCCAGGAACAGCAGCGCCGGCTGCACCGCCCACGCGCGTGCCAGCGCCAGGCGCTGCTGCTGGCCGCCCGACAGCGCGCGCGCCGGACGGTCGCGCAGGGCCGTCAGGCCGCACTCGGCCAGCGCGGCCCGGGCGCGCTCGCGGCGCTGCACGCGCGACAGCGGCGCCGTGTCGGGTGCACGGGCCAGCCAGAGCGCGAGCAGCAGGTTGTGCCAGACCGACAGTCGCAGCAGGTAGGGCCGCTGGAAGACCATCGCCTGCGACGCGCCGCCCGTCTCGACCGCGCGCGTACCGGTGCCGCGCACCAGTCCGTGCAGCGCGCGCAGCAGCGTCGTCTTGCCCGAGCCGTTCGGCCCGACCAGCGCCACGAAGTCGCCGCGCCGGATCTGCAGATCGACACCGCGCAGGGCGTGCACGTTGCCGAAGCGCACTTCGTAGCCGGCCAGGGTCAGCACCGGCGGCG
>JBDSZM010000020.1:0-2757 GCA_039925165.1 Burkholderiaceae bacterium | reverse complement strand
GGCTCGGACTACGCCTACTCGCTCAACCTGCTCAAGCGTTTCAAGGAACATGCGCCGCACGTGCCGACCAAGAGCGGCCTGATGGTCGGCCTGGGCGAGACCGACGACGAGATCCTGCAGGTGATGCGCGACATGCGCGCGCACGGCATCGACATGCTGACGATCGGCCAGTACCTCGCGCCGAGCGGGCACCACCTGCCGGTGCTGCGCTACGTGCACCCGGACACGTTCCGGATGTTCGAGGCCGAGGCGCGGGCCATGGGATTCACGCACGCGGCCGTCGGGCCGATGGTGCGCTCGAGCTACCACGCCGATCAGCAGGCCTACGCCGCGGGCGTGGCGGCCTAAGGCGCCTCAGGCCTCGTTCAGCAGCGCGTCGATCCGGCGCTGCAGCGCCTCGAAGTCGGGTGCCCCGACGTAGCGTTCGACGATCCGGCCACGTCGGTCGATCAGGAAACGGGTCGGCGTGCCCGGAATATCGGCGTAGCTGCGGGCGATGGCACCGGTGTTGTCGATCGCGACGCCGAACCGCAGGCCACGGCGATGCGCGAAATCGACCACGAGCGCGGGCGGCTCGTACTGTATCGCCACCGCGAGCGTGTCCTAGCCTCGGGCGCGGAATCTCTCATGGCTCGCGACGATCGGCGGCATCTCGTGGACGCACACCGTGCAGCGGCTGGCCCAGAAATTCACCAGCACGACCTTGCCCTGCAGGTCACGGGTGTTGAGCCGGGTGCCGTCGAGCAGTGTGTAGGCGACCGCCGGGGCCGGGCGCGCGGCGGTCGCGAGATACGCCGTCACGCCGGCGCCGGCGACGATGGCCGCGAGGAGGGCCACGACGGCGGCGGCGCGGACCCGCGGCGTGAAGGCCATCCGGTCAGAGGCTCTTCGAGAGCTCGAACATCAGCGCTGAAGGCAGCGACGCCGACAGCGCATCACGTCTGACGCGCGCCATGTTGGAGTCGCTGAAGGCCGACATCTGGAAGGTGTCGCCGGACTCGACGATCTCGATGAAGACGAATTCCGGCACCTCGGTCGCGATCTGCTCGCGAAAGGCATCGAAGCGCGCGTCGACCTGGGCCGACTCGACGACGATCGCGTGCGGCAGGCCTTCGCGGCAGAAATCGCTCATCTCGTCGGTCGAACTGACGAAGTCGACGATCAGCCCCATGTTGCCGATCGCCTCGCGGATCTGCGCCCGCAACTCGCGCTGCGCGGCGACCACCAGCACGTGACTGCCGGCGAGCGGCTTGGAGTTGGACGACGGCGCGAATCCCTCGTCGATCTCCATCGTCGTCACGCCGGCGATCTCGGCGCTGGCGGTGCGTGGGAACTCGATGCTCAAGGTGGTGTGGACGGCGTCGTCGTGGCGCTCGATCGGCAGTCCCATCGTCATCGCGGTCTGCTGCAGGAAGCGCCAGGTCAGCGAGTCGAGTCCGGCCGAGAGGTCGACAGGCACCGCCTTGCCGGTCGGCTGGTCGGCCATGCGGTGCGCAAAGCGGCAGGTCAGCACGGCATGGGCCGGCCAGGTCTTGATATCGATCTGGTATTCGATCTGCGAGCACGCGTTGGCGAGCGCCCAGTCGAGGGTGGTGTTGAGCAGGCTGAACAGCAGCGAGGCGTCGACGATCACGTCGGCCGGCTTGAGTGACGGCTTGAGCGCGATGCCGCGTGCCTGGGTCTCGCGCGCCCGGTGCGCCAGCACGCCCTTGAGCGTATCGGCCAGTGGCAGCCGCTCGTGCGACTGGCGCAGCCGGCCCGACGCGAAGCGCGCCAGCTGCTGCCCGAGCATGCCGGTCTGGCGCGCCCGCTCGACCTCGTCGCGCAGGGCCCGTAGGCTGGCGCGGTCGATGCGGCCGGTGGTCGTCAGCGCCTGGATGCGCTCGAGCGCGGCGGTGAGAGGCGAGGCGATCTCCGCGCCGATCTGCGAGGCGAGGTCCTGCCAGCGCTGCTGTTCGGAGCGGCGCTCTTCAGTCCGCGAGGACGCCGCGTTGCTTGTAGCCGGGTGGCGTTGGAGATCGGCCATTGAATTCATAGGCGTGGCGCGGGGGATCATTTTCGGGGCCAGGAGGGCGCAGTGTGTTCCACCTGCCCGGGCCGGCCGGCGGCGTGCCCCTGTTTCCACCGAGGTCGGGGGTGCCTAGACGGCAGGATCGGCCCGCTTCGCGGGGCTATGCCAGAGCAAGCAGGATCCGAACCAAGGCCTCGGGCGCGCTCACCATCGCGTCGTGCCCGGTCGCCAGCTCGTGGACCGTCCAGCCCGGTTGCGAACGCACCCGGTGGCGCATCGGCGCGATCGTCTCCAGGGCCGGCCGCGTGCAGTCGACAAAGGTACGTGGCAGGGCGCCCCAGCGCGCGGCGTCGAACTCGAGCGGCGCGTCGTACACCCGGCCGGGTTGCGGCGTCTGGCGGCGCGCCACCCACGCGTGATCGCCGCCCGAGAGACCGAACGCGGCCGGATCGGGCGCCGCAATCACGCCGCTGCGCTCGATCGCCGCGCGGCGCGCGGTGCGCGTTGCTTCTGGTTGGGCGCTCGACCAGCACTCGCCGGGCAGCGGCACCACCGCGTCGACGTAGACCAGGTGCGCGACGTTCGTCAGCCGGTCGGCGGCGCCGGTCATCGGCAAGCCGCCATAGCTGTGGCCGACCAGGATCGGCCGTTCGATCTCCTCGGCGGCCACCACGGCCAGGATGTCGTCGACGTGCGTCTGCAGCGTCACCGAGGCGGCCGGCATGTGGGCCCGCTCGCCCACGCCC
>JBDSZM010000019.1:0-5271 GCA_039925165.1 Burkholderiaceae bacterium | reverse complement strand
ATGCGCGCCTGGTGGTCGCAGTTGTTGCTGCCCCACAGGCTGACCCACTTGCGCAGCAGATACGACTGTTCGTTGCTGTGCTTGCTCGAGCCGACGATGAAGACCGAATCGGGCCCGCTCTGCTTCTTCAGCTCGAGCATCTTGGCGCTGATCTCGTTCAGCGCCTGATCCCAGCCGATCTTTTCGTACTTGCCGTTGACGAGCTTCATCGGCGCACGCAGACGGTATTCGCCATGCCCGTGCTCGCGCAGCGCCGCCCCCTTGGCGCAGTGCGCCCCCAGGTTGAGCGGCGAATCGAAGACCGGTTCCTGGCGCGTCCACACGCCGTTCTCGACCACCGCATCGACCGCGCAACCGACCGAGCAGTGACCGCACACGGTGCGCTTGACCTCGACCTTGCGCGCCCCGCCGGCGGGTGCCGGATCGGCGGCGTTGGCCTTCTGGACCAGCGTCAGCTGGCCGGCCGCGAGCCCGGCCCCCACGCCCAGGCCGGAGCGGCGCAGGAAGGCGCGGCGGTCCATGGTGGGAATGGCACGCGAGAGTCCGCGGGACAGGCTGGCAACCAGCGCCGACGGGACGGCCCCGGTACCGGCGGGTGTAGTGGACTTGCGCGTGAGCAGCATGGTTTCTCCTGCGGTGCCGTGCGGGGGATCAGGAACGGGTGGTTTCGTAGTAGCGCCGGACGTGCTCGGAGAGCCGGTAGCCCCCGGCGTCGACGCTGCTGACGGCCGACTTCGCGACGCTGGTCGCCGGGGCCACCGGCACGGCGCCGGGCATCAGCTTGACGGCCAGCGCCGCCGCGCCGGCGGAGCCGACGCCGAGCACCAGGCCGCGGCGCTTCAGTGGCTGGGCCGTGGGCGCGTCGTGCGCCGGCAAGTTGGTGGACGGTTCGGTCTTGGCACCCATGGCGCATCGCTCCCTCAAAGTCCCGCACTGACAAACTTCGCCCTTCACGCGACGGGCGCACCAAATGTAAGCATCGACCAGAAAGCTGTCACCGGGGCAATCCCTACGACCTTGCTGGTAACGCGTCAACCTTGTCGAACGGCATAGATCAGCCGGCCTCGAGCAAGTCGAACCCCTGCGCTTCGATACCGAAGAAATCGCGCGCGAATCCGGCCGCCGCCTTGTAGAAATCGGCCTGCGGATGCATGGCCAGCGCCTCGCAAAAACGCTCGGCCCAACCACGCAGGTGCGCGTCGAAGAAGTGCTGCTGGCGCGCGAGGTTGCTGACCCCCGCGTCGTCGCCGGCGATCAAATAGCGCATCACTTCGCACAGGCTCGCGATGTGATCCTCGGTCTCGAGCACCGACGCCGCGCGCTCGAGCCCGAGCGTCGTCAGTTCGCTGCGCAGTTCGACCAGCGGCTGCTGGTTCAGGAACCCGGTCAGATACCACGAACCGTACAGGCAGACCTCGGGCTTGCCCACGCCCTGGAACAGCGCGACATGCTCCGCGACCACGGCGTCCCGGCTCAGCCGGCGTGACGCCGCCACCAGCTCGGACCAGCTCGTCTCCAGGAAGCCACCGCGCGATGGCGCCTCGGTGACAGCCACGCGCAGCTGCGCGTACAGGTCTTCGGACGGCGGCTGCAGGAACAGGCTTGCGAGCAGCCTGTAGACCTCGGCCCGGGCCAACTCTTCGGCATCGTCGGCTGGCGCGAAGCGCAGCGCAGCGATCGCGCCGGATGACGACTCGACGGCAGTTTCAGAACGCTTGCTAGACATCGCCGATCCTCACTTCGTCGGGGTTGGTGTGGATATCGACGACCCGGCAATCGCCGCACATGCGCAGCCGCTCAGCGGCCCGGCCCTGAAACATCGAATGCCCGCCGAGCTTGCCGAGCATGACCTCGATCGCCTTCAGGGTGCCGAAGGGTTTTGCGCAGCGGATGCAGGCATAGGGCTCGGTCTCGTTCAACACGCGCAGCTGCTTGCGCGCCTTGCCCGCGTCGGCCAGCCACAGGCGCGGCACGAGCGTGATGGCATCTTCGGGGCAGGTGCTCGCGCACAGCCCGCACTGAACGCAGTTCTTCTCGATGAAGCGCAGCTGCAGCTTGTCGGGGTTATCGGCCAGGGCCGCCTCGGGGCAGGCACTGACGCAGCTCAGGCACATGGTGCAGCGGTCCGGGTCGACGACCACGCTGCCGTAGGGACTCGCCGGCGTCGGCAACGCGATGATGTCGGCCGGCCGCGGCGCCTGCGCCAGCAGATGGTCGATCGCCAGATCGAGCGTCGCACGCTTGTCGGCCTGCACGCTGAAGGCCGCCGGCTGCGCCACACCTTGCGCAGGCCCCGCCTGCAGCAACCGATCGAGCTCGCCAGCATCTCGCGCCTCGATCAGGCGCAGGTGCACGCCGGCATAGCCCAGGCCCGACACGATCGCCTGCGCGACCGCCATTTGTGCGGCCACCGCCCGCCGGTAGTCGGGCGCCTCCTCGTCGGTCATCAGCACCCAGACCTGGCTGGCGCCGAAAGCGAGCGCGGCGAGCCAGAGGTCGAGTCCGGTGGACGCGGTGTGGAAGATATCGACTGTCAGTACCCGCGCCGGCACGCCATGCACGCTGTCGACTGTGCGCGCGGCGCGGCCGAGGTCGCCGATCAGCGTGCCGCCGGCGCCCTGGCTGTGGAAGAGGATGACGGCGTCCGCACCGCCGGCGCGCCGATAGGTCGATAG
The DNA here is from genome assembly GCA_039925165.1 of Burkholderiaceae bacterium. Classification (GTDB taxonomy): domain Bacteria; phylum Pseudomonadota; class Gammaproteobacteria; order Burkholderiales; family Burkholderiaceae_C; genus JBDSEG01. Next base: position 2,596 of record JBDSZM010000019.1, on the reverse strand, counting down.
CAGCGTGCGCAGCCGCCGGCCCTGCTCGTCGGGCCGCGGCGTTGCATAGGTCAGTGCGCCGCTCGGGCAAACCGTGGTGCACGCGCCGCAGCCGACGCACAGGTGCGGCTCGACCACGATGCCGGCCAGCGAGTTGCCTGCACCCGAACCAGCGCCGCCACCGAGCCCGGCCGAGCGGCCCTTCATCGAGGCGTCGCTGCGGATCGCCTGCGCCGAGCACACGTCGATGCAGGCGGTGCAACCGATCTGCTCGTTGCGGCTGTGAGCGCACAGCTTCTGCTTGTACTGGAAGAACTTCGGCTTCTCGAATTCGCCGACCGCGTCGCGCAGCGCGAGCACGGCGTCCATCAACGCGGCGTCGCCGGCGGCGTGGAAATAGCCCTGCGGCGGCTGGTGCAGCGCCAGCAAGGGTGTGGCCGACAGGTCGAGCACGAGGTCGTAGCGCTCGCTCATCTCGCGCGGGGCGCGCTCGAAGTCGATCGCACCGGCGGCTTCGCACACGCGCACGCAATCGCGATGCGTCGTGCATTTGGATAGATCGATCTGGTAGCCGAAGTCGATCGCTCCCTCGGGACACACGTCGATGCAGGCATTGCAGCGGGTGCACAGGTCGAGGTCGATCGGATTGGCTTCGGTCCAGCGCACCTCGAACGCGCCGAGCCAGCCGGCGATCGCGGTGACGCGGCCCGCGTGGACCGGCATCGCACGCACCTGCGGCAGGCTGCCGCCGGGCTGGATCAGCAGGCTCGGCGCCAGCCGGTCGCCCAGCAATGCGCCGGCCCGTGCCGCGCGCCCGGCCGGGCCGATCACCAGCACCCGGCCGGCACTCGCGTACGACACGCTGGGCACCGGCGTCGGCTCGGGCAGCTGCGCCGCCGCCAGCAGCGCGGCGATCTTCGGCGTGGCGGCCCGTGCGTCTTTCGACCAGCCACCGGTCTCGCGGATGTTGACGAAGCGGATCGGCCGTTCGGCCAGGCCCGGCGCGCCCTCGGTCTGCGCGTTCAGCTCGACGAAGAGTCGGCTCTCCTGAGTGCACGCGACGAGCAGGTCGTCGCCGCTCTTGGCCGCGCGCTGGAACGCGGGCGCCTCGCGCCGGCACAAGGTGGTGTGGACGGTCCCGAGCCCGGCCCCGGCGTCAGCCGACAGCGCTCGGATCAGCGCCGGTCCGTCGAGGGGCATTGTGTTGTTGCAGTTGCAGATCATCGTGGTCATCGGAAGTCGGCTCGGGCTGGGGCTCGGACGCAAGGTCAGTGTCGGGAGGCACAAGGGTGGCCACCGGCGGCGGCGGGCCCGCCGCGTCGTCGTCGTCGGGATCGTCGTCGAACAGGCCCAGGAACTTGGCCTGGTTCATCTGGCGCAGCATCGACAGCGGCAGCGGATCGGGCTTGCCGTAGTCGTCGATGTAGGTGTCCAGGCCGTCCATCAGGTTGTAGTGCGGATCGGTGAACAGCTTGCGGATGGCGGCGTTGCGCACGTCGCCGGGCACGCCGGGCGCGACGAAGCTCGAATAGTCGGATTCGCGGGTCAGTGCGGCCACGTCGGCCAACGTGGGAATCGGTGGCGCCGGCGGCCGCTCTTGCGGCGCCACCCCCGGCGGCACCACCACGTCAGGCGTCGGCAGCAGCGCCTGCAGCGGCGCGGCGGGCGCCGGCGCGTGCGACGGCACCGTCACGCCGGCGTTCACCTGCTGCTTGCGGCGCGCCCAGCGCGACAGGAAGCCGTCGTCGCGTTCGTCGGTGGCTGTCACGTGCGCTCCTGCGGCGGCAAAAAAGACTGGGGCCGACGCCGGCGCTTGGGCTCCGGACGGTAGTGCGCATCGGTGTATGTCTGCAGCCAGGCCGCGAGATCGGGCGACAGCGGCACGTTGTCGACCTGCTCCTGCGCGTCGAGCCAGCGTCCGGCCTCGTTGTACGACAGGCTTACCGTCTCGGGCCAGGCGCGCGACGGATCCTCGTCGTCAATCCGCCAGACCACGAACCAGACCGGCGCCCCGGACGTGAGGTTCAGGTGATAGCCCTCGGCTTCGTCGCGAAACAGCTCGAGCCGGAACCCCGGGTGCAGCGTGCGGCAGACCTGCCCGTCGTCGCGCAGCACGCGCGGCACGCCGCCGAACGCCGCCTGCGCCGGCACCACGTCGACCAGGCGATGGCGCCAGGCCTGCCAGGCGTTGGGCGCCGCCTCTCGCTGCATCACCACCGCCACCTCGACCGCCGGACGCGGCACCGGCGATTCGGCTTCCTGCAGCGGCGGCGCGTCGCCGGCTGCGTCGTGCACCGGCGGGTTCACGTGTCCTTCGAAATCGAGATGCTGGGGAACTTGGACGAGAAATCCTTGGCGCGCTGGGCGATCTTCACCGCCACCTGACGCGCCACGCTCTTGTACAGAACGGCGATCTCGCCGTCGGGGTCGCTCACCACGCTGGGCCGGCCGGAGTCGGCCTGAACGCGGATCGACAGATTGAGCGGCAGCGCGCCGAGGTAGTCCATCTGGTACTCGGCCGCCAGGCGCTTGCCGCCCTCCTCGCCGAAGATGTGCTCGACGCGGCCGCAGCCCTCGCACACGTGCACCGCCATGTTCTCGACGATGCCGAGGATCG
>JBDSZM010000018.1:0-5066 GCA_039925165.1 Burkholderiaceae bacterium | reverse complement strand
CGCGCATCGCGTAGCCGCCCGGAACGTGCCACAGCGCGCCGTGCTCCAGCTCGCCGGCACTGCCGACGATGGCGCCCTTGCCGTAGCTCAGCAGCCGTTCGAGCGGCACGTCCATCGCGGCCTGGAGGCGGCGCGCCATCTCGGCGCCGAGCGGGTTGAGCGCCGCCATCATCGGCAGGATGTCGGGCTCGTAGCGGCCGGCATAAGGATTCGTCAGCACCACCGCGATCGCGCCGCGGCGCAGCGGGACGGCCGCCGGCGGGCCGAACTCGTGGTGGATGTCCTCGACCGTGGTCAGGATGCGGCGGACGTCGATCAGGGGGGTATTCATGTCATGCGGCGATCGCCTCGCGGGCCCGGGTCCGGATCATGATGCCTTGGCAGACCAAGGCGCAGGCCTCGACGAGGCCATCGGCTTGCAGGCTGCGCGCCAGGTCGGCGCCGCGCTTCAGCGCCCGGCGCACGGTGGCGGCGTCGAGCGCGGGCACATCGACCGTGACCGGGATGGCGCCGAGGTCGCTGTCGTCCTTCAGTTCGCAGGCCGGGCGCCGCCGGATGCGCGGATCGGCCACGTCGACCGCGTTGGCGATGACGGTCGCGGCCGCATCGGCCATCGCCGCGGTGGCCGCGAGCACGGTCACGCTGTCGGCGATGCCGAGCGAGTCGCTGCGCCCGCGCCAGCCGCTGGTGGCTACGCCGCGCACCGGCATGGCGTGGGCGATGTCGATATGGCCGTCGACCGCGAGCCCGCCGCGCAGCGCGTGCGCATCGAGTCGAGCCAGGTCGGCATAGAGGCCGACGCGCAGCGACTCGCCCGGCGCGAGGTGCAGGGCGATGTCACCGCCGTTGTTGACGAAGGCGCGGTCCACGCCGGCGCGCCGGTAGCAGCCGATCAACTCCTGCGCCACCGCGCCCGCCACCGCCGCCATTGGCGTGATGAAGCCGGCCGCGAACGGCGCGCAGGCCTGCCACATGCGGCGCGCGACCGTGCCCTGCAGCGCGCAGGCGCCGCGCACCGGCGCGCGCAGCAGCGGCAACTCGGCCACCAGTTCGTCGAGCAGCGGAACGAAGCGCTGCCAGGCCGCCTCGTGTGCCTGCGCGACGGCGACGCCATCGGCGCCGATCACGATGTCGATCGGCCCGTGCTGGAAGTGCCAGCGCGCGCCGGGCAGGGGAGTGCGGGTGGCAGCCATGCGGTGGGGTCAGCCGAGCAACGGTGCCTGTCCGAGCGGCCAGGGATTGGCCGCGCTCATCGCCTCGCTGCGCCAGGCGCGCGGTGCGCCGTCGGCGTGCCATGAGCCGCTGCGCAGCACGTGTTCCAGCGTGCGCACATGGTCGACGTGGCCGCCGAGCGCGCGGTAGTCCGACATCCGCAGGCTGAACTCGATCGGCGCGACGATGGCGGGCGTCGGCACCGTGCCGAAGCTGTGCTCGGGCATGCGCATCACGTCGACCATGACGGTGATGCCGCCGCCGGGCCACACGTAGGCCGGCGCGCCGCCGCAGGTCACATTGACAAGGGCGCGCTTGATCGCTCGCGTCAGCAGCACCGGGTTGTCGCTGACGCCGGCGCGCAGGCTGCCGCCGGCGCCGCCGAGAAAGAGCACGCTGCACAGCGACGGTTCGCAGTTCTCGCCGATGCGGTCGACGACGCCTTGCAGCGACGCGGGCATGGCCTCTTCGCGCGGCACGAGCGCGTCGTCGAGCACGAACCAGGCGGCGTGTTCGCCGGTGGTCGAGGTCATCAGCAGGCGCATGCCCGGCCAGGCGTGCTCGGGGTCGAAGCCCTCGACGATGGCCATCGGGTCGGCCAGGTCGGTGCCGCCCCAGCCGGTGCCGGGGTTGGCGACCTGGAAGTAGCGGCCCGGCGTCGACTTGCGCCCGCGCAGCTGCACGCCCGAGCGCCGCATGTCGAGGCAGCGGCCGGCCTGGTGCTCGGTCAGCACGCCGGTGATGTGGTCGTCGACCACGATCACCTCGTCGGCCTGGCCGACGAACTGCTTGGCGAAGATGCCGATCGTGGCCGAGCCGCAGCCCACGCGCATGCGGCGTTCCTCGACGCCGCCGACGATCGGCGCGCGACCGGCCTGCACGACGAGCTGCGAGCCGCCGTCGATGGCCAGGTCGACCGCCTGCCGGTTGCCGAGCAACTCCATCATTTCGCAGGTGATGCGGCCTTCCTTCTTGCTGCCGCCGGTGAGGTGGTGCACGCCGCCGAGCGAGAGCATCTGCGAGCCGTACTCTGCCGTCGTGACGTGGCCGACGACCTCGCCCTTGCAGCGCACGTTGGCCTGCTCGGGACCGAGATAGCGGTCGGTGTCGATCTTCACCTTCAGGCTGCAATAGCTGAAGATGCCCTCGGTGACGACGGTGACGGTATCGACGCCGTCGACCAGCGACGAGACGATGAAGGGCGCCGGCTTGTAGTCGGGGTAGGTGGTGGACGAGCCGACGCCGGTGACGAAGACGTCGCCGCTGCGCAGCAGATCACCGTCCCAGTCCGCGCCGTCCGGACCCGCCGCCGCCGCGTCGAAGGCGACCAGCCTCGGGACCTCGCCGGCCTCGACCGCGCGCCGCAGCAGCAGCACCGGATCGACCCGCACCAGCGCACCGTCGGCATTGGCGTAGCGATCGCAGGCGCCGGTCTTGCCCGGTCCGATCTGGCACAGCACCGGGCAGGCGTTGCACTCGATCTTGTCGGACGCCATGCGCTCGTTGCGCGGCCGCGAGCGCGCCAGCACCTCGGGCACGGTGAGCGCCAGCGGTCCCGCGTCGAGCGCAGGCAAGCCGTCGGTCTTGGTGTGTTCGGTCATGCGTCTTGAGTGGGTCCGGACCGCGGTCTAACATGTAGAAGGCACTCCACGAATGTGTAGTGAACGCTACATCTGACGGAATCTAGCGCACAATGGCGGTTGCGGCAAATCGTTGTTACCCCGGGGTGTCGGCCGTGCCCCCCACCCTCGGCGGCGACCTGCGCGCCCGACCCCCATGAGCGCACTCAACGAAGAAAAAGTGCTGACCGTCCACCACTGGACCGACCGGCTGTTCACCTTCACCACCACCCGCGACCCGGCGCTGCGCTTCTCGAACGGCCATTTCACGATGATCGGCCTGCGCATCAACGGCAAGCCGCTGCTGCGCGCCTACAGCATCGCCAGTGCCAACTACGAAGACCACCTCGAGTTCTTCAGCATCAAGGTCGACGAGGGCCCGCTGACCTCCAAGCTGCAGCACATCCAGCCGGGCGACTCGATCATCGTCGGGCGCAAGCCGACCGGCACGCTGGTCGTCGACTACCTGCTGCCGGGCAAGCGGCTGTACATGCTGTCGACCGGCACCGGGCTCGCGCCGTTCCTGAGCATCGTGCGCGACCCGGGGACCTACGAACGCTATGACGAGATCATCCTGGTCCACGGGGTGCGCCAGGTCGACGAACTGGCCTACCACGACCTGCTGCTCGAGCACCTGCCGGCACACGAGTTCCTCGGCGACATGGTGACGAGCAAGCTGCGCTACTACCCGACGGTGACGCGCGAGAGCTTTCGCACCATGGGGCGCATCCCGGAGCTGATCGAGACCGGCAAGCTCTTCGCCGACCTGGAGGTGCCGCCGCTCGACCCGGCCGGCGACCGCGTGATGATCTGCGGCAGCCCGGGCATGCTGCGCGACCTGAAGCACATGCTCGAGCAGCGCGGCTTCAAGGAGGGCAACACCTCGACCCCGGGCGATTTCGTGATCGAACGAGCCTTCGCCGAGCAGTGATCCGCGCTGTCAGAGCCACTGTCAGGCCGGCGCGTGCCGCGGCGCCGCTGGCGTCGACGTCGGCCTCGGCGCGGCGCCCGGCGGGGGCGCGCGAGATCTCGGCCCTGGCGACGCGCAATAACATCCTGCGCGCCGCGATCGCGGTCTTTGCCGAGCACGGCTTCAGCGGCGCGAGGGTCGAGAAGATCTCGACCGCGGCCGGCTCGGTCGACCGCATGATCTATTACTACTTCGGCAACAAGGAAGGCCTCTTCGTCGCCGCGCTCGAGGAGATCTACCGCCGCTTCAACGCCGCCGAAGCCGGCCTGGCACTGAACGAGGACGAACCGGTCGAATCGCTGCGCGCGGTGATCGGCTTCGCGCTCGACTACTACCGCAAGCACCCCGAGTTCATCAACCTGCTGAACAGCGAAAACCTGCACCGCGGCGTGCACACGGCCCGGTCGCCGCGGCTGCGCGAATATTCATCGCCGGCGATCGGGGTGATCGCCCGGCTGCTGCGCAGCGGGGTCGACAAGGGCGTGTTCCGCGCCGACGTGGCGGCTCGCGACCTGTACCTGCTGATCGCCGCCGCCGGCTATTTCTACCAAGGCAACCGCTACACGCTGTCGGCGTTTCTCGGCGAGAACCTCGAGAGCCCGGCGGCGCGGGCGCACTGGGAATCGTTCGTCAAGGACATGGTCATGCGCGCCATCGCAGCCTGACCGCAATCGGAGACCACGCCATGGCAGAACTCGCATCCCACCCGACCTCGGGCAAGGTCGTGATCCGCAACATCGGCCTGCTGCTGTCGGGCGACATCGACCGGCCCATCCTCGACGCCGATACGGTCGTCATCGATGCCGGGCGCATCGTCGCGGTCGGCAAGGCGGCCGACTGCGATGCCGAGGGCGCGACGACCGTGATCGACGCACGCGGCACCTGTGTCTGCCCGGGCCTGATCGACAGCCACGTCCACCCCGTCTTCGGCGACTGGACGCCGCGCCAGAGCCAGCTCGGCTGGATCGACTCGACCCTGCACGGCGGCGTGACCACCATGGTCTCGGCCGGGGAAGTGCACCTGCCCGGACGCCCGAAGGACATCGTCGGCCTGAAGGCGCTGGCCATCACCGCGCAGCGCGCCTTCGACAACTTCCGGCCGTCGGGCATGAAGGTGCTGGCCGGCGCGCCGGTGATCGAGAAGGGCATGGTCGAGAGCGATTTCAAGGAGCTGGCCGAGGCGGGCGTCGGGCTGCTCGGCGAGATCGGCCTCGGCTCGGTCAAGGGCGGCACCGAGGCCGCGACGATGGTGAAGTGGGCACGCA
>JBDSZM010000017.1:0-4576 GCA_039925165.1 Burkholderiaceae bacterium | reverse complement strand
TGTCCTCGTCGAAATGAGACACCGGCACGCTCACGTGCTGCTCTTTGCCGCGGGTGTCGGTGAAGCGGAAATCAACGAACTTGATCTCGTTTTCCTTCACCATGTTCATCACGTCGGCGACGGTCTTGGCCATCAATAATTCTCCTGGCGGGGATGCTGTAAGGCGCTCGGGGGCGGGGGGCGTTGGCAGCTTCGGCATCGCCGGAGCCCGGGCGACTGCCCAGAAATGCGCACAGGAATGTAGCAGAAAGCATGCCCGGTTTCGGCCCTCGAAAAGCGCCTCGGCACGCCGTCGCTCAGGCGTCAATCCAGCCCCGATCTGGTGCCGCTTGACGCACCATCCGAGCGCACCCGAAAACCGTTCAGCGCACCAGTTCAGGGCCGCATTGCGCACCGTGCGACTCGAGCCCGGAGCGCAGCCGGGCATACGCCGCATCGAGCGTGCCGGCCGCGCCCTTGACCCCGAGTTCGATGTGGCGGCCCCATTGCGGGTGGTCGACGCTGGGCAGGCTGAATACCCGCACGCCCGGAAAGCCGGCCTCGATCTCCTGCATCAGCGGTGTGAGGGCGGCCTCCATCGCCCCCATCACGATCACCGAGCGCTCCTCGAGCGGGGCGCGACCCTGCAGGTGCGGATAGTGGGTGTCGAGCACCCATTCGATCATCGGCCACGCCATGACCGGAAACCCGGGCACGAAGTAGACGCCGCCGGCGCCGGGAGGCGACGCCACGGCGAAACCGGCGATCCGGTTGTAAGGGTTCGGGATGAGGGCCGCGCCCTCGGGGAACATGCCCATCTCCAGCCGGTGCCGGTTGTCCTCGCGCTCGGGGTCGAACGCCACGCCCTGCTCGGCCGCCAGGTCGCGCATGCGCTGGACGATGAAGTCGCGCGCCTGCGGGTGCAGCGCGAGCAGCACGCCGAGCGCGCGCGCCGCGCACTGGCGGGTGTGGTCGTCCGGCGTGGCGCCGATGCCGCCGCACGAGAAGACGATGTCGCCGCTGGCGAACGCGTCGGTGAGTTCAGCGGTGATGCGCTCGGGGTCGTCGCCGACATAGCGGGCCCAGGCCAGGCCGAGACCGCGCGCCCCGAGCAGCTCGATCACCTTGCGCAGGTGCTTGTCCTCGCGCTTGCCCGAGAGGATCTCGTCGCCGACGATGATCAGGCCGATGTTCATGGAATGGCTTTCGAAGAGTGCGAACCTGCCCGCAAGGCCTGCAGCGCCGCCAGCGCGAAGTGCGCATACCACAGCGCCGAGAAGGCGAACACGAGGGTGTAGAGCCAGACCGCCAGCGGCACCAGCAAGGGTGCCAGAACGATGCTGAGCGCGCCGGTCGCGAACACCAGCGCGGGCGCCGCGCCGAGATAGCCGGTCGCCACACCGATGCCGAACAGCCGCGCGCGATGGCGCCGCATCAGCACGCCGCGCTCCTCGATGCTGGCGTGCTCGGCCAGCACGTCGTAGCTCATCACGCGACAGGTGAGCCAGCCCCAGACCAGCGGCGGTATGACGAGCACCAGCGGCGGCAGCAGCCACAGCGGCATCGAGACCAGCAACGCGATCAGCGCGACCAGCGTCGCGGCCAGTCCGCCCGCCAGGCCGCCGACGAACGATCCGCCGTGCTTGCGCTCGAGCCGCGGATAGTGCTCGCGCGCAACGTGGGCCAGCATTGCCGGCGTCATCAGCGTCGCGACCGCCAGCAGCGTGGCGGCGACGATCAGCGGCAGGGCGATCGCCAGCACGAGCAGCGGCGCGATGACATCCGGAGCGCCGGCCAGTCCGAGCCGGGCAGGCCACTCCGACGCGTCGGAGTGCGGCAGCCAGCGCAGCAGCAGCCCGCGCACCGCACCCACCGACCGACCCCAGAAGACCCCGCCGAGGCCGAGCGCGAGAGCGAGCATCAGCGCCAGCGGCAGCAACGACAAGCCGAGCACGCGCGGCTGCCCACAGTCGACGGCGGCGCGCCGCAGGGCCGTGCTGGCGGGCGCCTTCATGGCCAGGGTCGGAGTCGGGGTCAGGGGCTAGCGCAGATTGCCGGTATGCCCGAGCGAGTAGCGGCCCGGCTGCGGCCACACGGTCAGGCCGTGCGGTTCGGCGCCGACCTTGATCTGCGTCACCGCGCCGCTGGCGGTGTCGAAGCGGTAGATCACGTCGTCGTAACGCGCGGCGAGCCACAGCCACTTGCCGTCGGCGCTGACATTGCCCATATCGGGACTGCCGCCGCCCGGAACGCCCCAACGCGCAACGATCTTCTCGGTCGCGAAGTCGATCACCGCGACCCCGCCGTTGCCGAGCTTGGCGCCGTGAATCTTGTGCGAGCCGCGGTTCGCGACATACAGACTCTTGCCGTCGCGGCTCGGGTACAGGCCGTGCGCGCCCAGGCCGGTCGGGATGAAGCCGACCTGCGTGAAGCTCTCGCCGTCGACGATGTGCACGCCGTCGGCATGCATGTCGGCGACATACAAGCGCTTGCCGTCGGGCGACGAACGGATGTCCTGCGGCATGCCTTTTTTGACGGTACAGATCTCGGTCTCGCCGGGCTCCCACACCTTGCCTGCCTCGACCCGCGGCGCCTTGGTTTCCTTGAAACGGGTGGCCGGCATCTTGAGCTGCAGGTAGCCCAGCACCTTGCGGTTGGCGAGGTCGACCTTGGTCAGCGTGCCGGAGAACTCGCAGGTGAAATAGGCGAACCGGCCGTCGATCGAGAAGTCGGCGTGGTTGATGCCCGGGCAGCCCGGCGTGTCGATCGAATACTGCAGCGCCATCGTCTGCGGGTCGCGGAAATCGAGCCGCTTGCGCGCCTCGGCGACCACGATCGCCGATTTGCCGTCGGGCGAAAAGTACATGTTGTACGGGTCGTCGACATCGACCGGCTTGCCCGGCTTGCCGGTCTTCGGGTCGATCGGCGTCAGGCTGCCGTCGGTGCGGCCCTCGGCATTGTTGGTCACCCACAGCGTGCGCAGATCCCAGCTCGGCACGATGTGCTGCGGCCCGATGCCGACCTTGAAGCGCGACACCACCTTCATCGTCTCGGGGTCCACCACGTAGACGTCGTTCGAGCGCAGGTTGGGCACGTAGATGCGCACCAGGTCGCCCTGCACGGCAGGGCTCATCTTGCCGGCCGCGACCTCGCTGTAGAGGTTGCGCGGATCGGGCACCGGCGGCATGCCGGGAATCGTCCGCACCGCCGACGTTGCCACAGACATTGCCACCGCCGATGCGGCGGCCGGCGCCGAGGCCGGGGCCTGCGCCTGCGCGCCTGCGATGGCGAGCAGCGCCACCGCCGCCAGCGTCGACTTCAATGCCAACGGTCCCGCGCCGTCCCCCGGGCGTGTCGCCCTTGTGTGATCCATCACTGCCATCTCCCTGCCTTGGTTCTCGATTGTCGTGCCCGGTCTCAGGGCGTCGCCGTCGCCGCGCGGATCGCCGCGACCGACGCGTCGACGATGCGGTCCACGCCGAGCTGTCCCAGCTCGGCCGTGGCGCGCTTCGGGTCACCCGTGACGCCGTTCGGCGGCCCGTCCTTTGGGGCCGCCGCCGACGCCAGCCGTTCCGCGCGCACCAGCGCCGGGTCGATCGCGAGCGCGAGCGCGGTGTCGGCCAGTCCGGCGTGGCTGCCCATCTCGTCCGAAGTAACGCCGCGGGCCCGCAAGGCGTCGACGTAGGCGGACTGGGTGACGCGATAAAACTCGCCGAGCGCGATCACCTTCACGGCCGGACGCCCCGCCGCTCCGGCGGCCCACTCGCGGCTGAGCCGCGCCGCGACGCGCGCCTGGTTCGTCTGGTAGCCGCCGTGGTCGCCAAGAAAGACGATGGTGCGCAGGCCGTGCTGGCGCAGGCTGCGCGCCGTGCCCTCGAGCACCGCCTCGAAGGCCGGCTCGGGGATCGAGAGGGTGCCGGGATAACGCATGTGCGCCGCCGGCGGATCGATCGTCCCCTCGGGCACGTAAGCCAGCACCGGCGCGACCACCGCGTTGCCGAGGCGCTGCGCGATCCGGCCGGCCAGCACGTGGACCCGCACGTTGTGCTTGCCCAGCACCATGTGCGGGCCGTTCTGCTCGGTGCCGCCGACCGGCACCAGCGCGATGGTCGCGCCAGCGGCGATGCGCTCGCGCAATTCGGTCGACGTCATCGCTTCGAGGTAGACGCTGCCGGCCGCGGCCTGCGCGAGCAGCGGCAGTACCAGCAACGTCAGGAGTGCGAACGCGGCCGGCCACCGGGCCGCGCCACGGCGCTCAGTCGTCATCGCCGGCCAGGATGCCGCCGAGCAGCCCGCCGCCGACCAGTCCGCCGAGCACGCCGCCCTCTTCGCGCGAGCCGCCGCGCTGCGGCGCCGCCGCGAACACCCGCGAGGCGAGGCGCGAGAACGGCAAGCTCTGCAGCCAGACCGTGCCGGGGCCGCGGACGCGGGCGAAAAAGAGGCCCTCGCCGCCGAAGAGGGCGGTCTTGACCTTGCCGACGTACTGGATCTCGAAGTCGACATCCGGCGTCATGGCGACCAGGCAGCCGGTATCGACCAGCAGGGTCTGGCCCGGCTGCAGCCGGCGTTCGACCACGGTGCCGCCGGCGTGCACGAA
>JBDSZM010000016.1:0-2792 GCA_039925165.1 Burkholderiaceae bacterium | reverse complement strand
ATGGCAATCCGGTCGATCCGATCCGTCGGCGGTGTGGTGCTGCCGTTGCTCGGTCTCGGCACCTGGCGGATGGGCGAGGATCGGGCGCAGCGCACGGCCGAAGTGGCCGCCGTCCGCACCGCGCTGGCGCTCGGCTACCGCCTGATCGACACCGCCGAGATGTACGGCGAGGGCGAGTCCGAGCGGATCGTCGGCGAGGCGCTGGGCGTGGCGCTTCGAGAAGGCCAGGTCCGACGCGACGAGTTGAGCATCGTGAGCAAGGTCTATCCGCACAACGCCACCCGCACCGGCGTGCGTGCTGCCTGCGCGCGCAGCCGCCAGCGCCTGGGTCTCGATCGCATCGACATCTACCTGCTGCACTGGCGCGGCGGGGTGCCCCTGGCCGAAACGATCGACGCGCTCCAACGCGAAGTGGCGACCGGCAGCATCGGCGCCTGGGGCGTGAGCAACTTCGATCTCGCGGACCTCGACGAGGTGCTCGGCCTGCAGGGCAGCGGCCCGCCCTGCGTGCTGAATCAGGTGCATCACTCGATCGCGGCGCGCGGCGTCGAGTTCGATCTGCTGCCGCGCCAGCGCGAACTCGGAATGGCGCTGATGGCCTACAGCCCGATCGACCAGGGCGCCATCGCGCGGCATCCGGCGCTCGCGGCGCTGGCGGCCCGGCGCGACGCGTCGGCGGCTCAGTTCGCACTCGCGCGCCTGCTGGCGCAGCCGGGCGTGGTGGCGATCCCGAAGGCGGTGACGCCGGAGCACCTGCGCGCCAATCTGGCGGCCGCCACCTTGCAGCTCGATGCGGACGAAATCGAGGCGATCGACCGCCTGTTTCCGCCGCCGCGGCGTGCCGTGCCGCTGTCGGTGCTGTGAGCGCTGCGCAGGCCCAGCGCGCTGTCGCTGCGCATGCAAGCGCCGTTGCATTCGACATCAGGGCCATCGGCCGCGCGGCAGAATCGGGCGCCGCATTGCCGCCACCCGGAGGACGACCATGAACGAAGAGACTTTCAACCTCAGCCTGCGCAAATTCCTGAAGATGGTGGGCGTGAGTTCGCAGCGCGAGATCGAGCAAGCCGTCGCGGCGGCGATCGCAGACGGCAGCATCGCGGGCACCGAGTCGCTGCCGGCGCGGATGACGCTCAGCGTCGCCGGCCTCAAGCTCGACGTCAGCTTCGATGCCGACATCCGGCTCGACGACTGACCGGATCGTTCAGCCGGCGACGACCCCTGCGACCCGCCGCGCCACCGACCCCATCCCACCTGTATCGGGTTGCCGCGCAGCGCCGGTGCCGGCGCGGTGGCCGTGGTCGTGACGGCCAGGCGCAGACCCGGCACGAGCAGAGCTACTGACCCCCGTAGCCCCCAGGCCATGCGCTGCGCGCCGAGCCCGCAGCCGGCCCGCTCGCTGCGTCGATCGTGGCCGGTGATGCCGAGCGGACTGAACAGGTCGCGTTGCGCCAGCGCGGACAGGTCGAGCCCCCGCGCCCTGCGCGAGGATCGGCGACCGCAGGCCGACCGCCGCATCGGCGTAGCGCCAGGGTGCCAGGGCGCTGGGTTAGCGTGGTCTCAGCGGGGATCCTCGGGAAGGGTGCGGGGTGGGGTGGCATCATGCCGGCGACGCCGCAGTCCGTGCCCGCGTCGCGCCGGCCGTCCACGGGATCGGCGCCCCCTCACCCCGGAGACGCCGATGACCCTCAGCCCCGAACAGATCGAACGGTTCGACCGCGCCGGCTACCTGTTCTTTCCCGGCCGCTTCAGCGCCGACGAGGTCCGCACCTTGACCGACGCGGTGCCCGAGCTGTACCGCCGGCGCGAGGTCTACAACGTGCGCGAGAAGGGCAAGGACGCGGTGCGGACCAACTTTGCGGCGCACCTCGTGAGCGAGCCGTTCGCGCGGCTGGCGCGCCACCCGCGCATGATCGAGCCGGTGCAGGAACTGCTCGGCGAGCGGCTGTACATGCACCAGTTCAAGATCAACGGCAAGGCCGCGTTCGACGGCGACGTCTGGCAGTGGCACCAGGACTACGGTACCTGGCTCAACGACGACCAGATGCCGACCGAGCGCGCCATGAACGTGGCGATCTTCCTGGACGACGTGACGCCCTTCAACGGACCGCTGATGTTCATCCCGGGCAGCCACAAGAAGGGCGTGGTCGACGCGAAGCACGACCTGACGACGACGAGCTACCCGCTCTGGACGGTCGACAACGACCTGATCCGCCAGCTCGTGCAGCGCGCCGGCGGGGCCGGCCACTTCGACGCCGAAGGCCGCCACGTGCCGGGCGGCATCGTCTCGCCGACCGGCCCGGCCGGATCGATGATCCTCTTCCACAGTTGCCTGGTGCATGCGTCGGGCAGCAACCTGTCGCCGCACCACCGGGTCGCGGTGTACCTGAGCTTGTGCGCGGTCAGCAATCACATCCGGCGCCACAAGCGGCCGGAGTACATCGCGCACCGCGACTTTGCGCCGATCGACTGCCTGCCCGACGATTGCCTGACCCGACCGTACCCGGTCGATCTGCCGTGGCGCGACGGCCTGCCGGCGAGCGCGCTCGTCACCTCGACCGAGCCGCTGGCGCAGGCCGCCTGACGGAATCTGCGATGAGCCTGCACCGGCAACTCCAACAACGCGCGGCCGCCGGACGGCCGATCCGCATCGGCCTCATCGGCGCCGGCAAGTTCGGCTCGATGTACCTGGCGCAGGTGCCGCGCACGCCCGGCGTGCACCTGGTCGGCATTGCCGACCTGTCGCCGGCCGCCGCCCGTAACAACCTGGCGCGGGTCGGCTGGCAGTCCGCGCA
>JBDSZM010000015.1:0-8730 GCA_039925165.1 Burkholderiaceae bacterium | reverse complement strand
CGGGCGTGCGCGGCGGGCCGACGGCCCTGCGTTGCTGCGCTGCCCCTCGACGATCCGGAAAACCTTGTTCGTGGTTCGTTCTTGTTTTCTCGGTCACGCCGGGAGTCCGCGTCATCCGTCACTTGGGGACGTTGCCCGCTCACCGACCGGCGTGTTGCATCACCTTGTGGCCGGACCCGGGTCCGGCCTGTCCTGTCCTGTCGCTGCCCACCGATTCGGGAGTTCCATCCGACTGCGCGGCTAAACTCTGCAAAATCAATCACTTACGGCAACAACGTGGAGCGACGCATTATAGGGGCCAAACCCCTCGCCCTGCCCATGCCGGTCGGCCCGGCTGCGGCGCCGGTCCAGGTCAGCCACGTGCTCATCGACGAGGCATCGGACGGCCAGCGGCTCGACAATTTCCTGGTCAAGCACCTCAAGGGCGTGCCCAAGAGCCACGTCTACCGCGTGATCCGCTCGGGCGAGGTGCGGGTCAACAAGGGCCGCGCCGAGGCCGCGACGCGCCTCGCGCTGGGCGACGAGGTGCGGGTGCCGCCGGTGCGCGTCGCCGCGCCGAGTGCCGCGTCGGCCGTGGCCACAACGCCGGCGCGAAAATTTCCGGTCGTCTACGAGGACGAGCACCTGATCGCGATCGACAAACCGGCGGGGATCGCGGTGCACGGCGGCAGCGGGGTCGACTTCGGCGTCATCGAACAACTGCGGCAAGCCCGACCCGGCGCCGTGTTTCTCGAACTGGTGCATCGGCTCGACAAGGAGACCTCGGGCTTGCTGCTGGTGGCCAAGAAGCGCACGGCGCTGGTCGCGCTGCAGGACCAGCTGCGCGTCCACGGCGGCGCCAAGACCATCGTCAAGACCTACGCGGCGCTGGTGGTCGGCGCCTGGCCGGCCCGGCACAAGGTGATCGACGTCGCGCTGCACAAGTACATCGGTGCCGACGGCGAGCGGCGCGTGCGCGCGGTCGATGCCGACCATGCCGCCGCCAAGCGCTCGATCACGCTGGTGCGGGTGGCGCAGGCCTGGCCCGGTTGCACGTTGCTCGACGTGACGCTCAAGACCGGCCGCACGCACCAGATCCGCGTCCACCTGGCGCATGCAGGTCACCCGATCGTGGGCGACCCAAAATACGGCGATTTCGCGCTCAACCGGACCTACGCCCGCGGCGTCGCCGTGCCGGGGCTGCGCTTCGAGCGCATGTTCCTGCATGCGCGGGCGCTGCGCTTCGAGCATCCGGCCGACGGCACGCCGCTGCATCTGGAAGCGCCGTTGCACGCAGAATGCCGGCTTCTGCTCGACGCCTTGTCGGCCACTGCCACTCCCACCGCGCCCGCCCCCGACCCCGCATGACCCGCCCCCGCCAGTTCGACCTGATCGCCTTCGATTGGGACGGCACGCTGTTCGACTCGACCGCGCTGATCGCGCGCTGCATCCAGGACGCCTGCGCCGACATCGGCACCACGGTGCCAAGCGACGCGCAGGCCAGCTACGTGATCGGGCTCGGCCTGATCGACGCCCTGCGGCACGCCGCGCCGGACCTGGCGCGCGAGCGCTATCCGGACCTCGCCGCGTGCTACCGGCACCACTATGTCGCGCAGCAGCACGACATCGTGCTGTTCGACGGCACGCTGGCCATGCTGCGGCGGCTCAAGGACAACGGCCACAAGCTCGCGGTCGCCACCGGCAAGTCGCGTCGTGGCCTCGACGAGGCGCTGCGCACGGTCGAGTTGCGCGACCTGTTCGACGCCACCCGCACCGCCGACGAGACGGCTTCCAAGCCGCATCCGAGGATGCTGCTCGAGCTGATGGACGAACTCGGCGTGACGCCGCAGCGCACGCTGATGATCGGCGACACCACCCACGACCTCGAACTGGCGATCAATGCGCAGGCCGCCAGCGTCGCCGTCACCTTCGGCGCGCATCCGATCGACGCTTTCCGGGCCTACCCGACGCGTCACGTGGCGCGCTCGACCGCCGACCTGGACGACTGGCTCGCGCGGCATGCCTGACGCCGCGCCGCTCGCCCTGTGCCGCACCGATGCGCTGGCCGAGCGCGGCGATGCGCATGTCTTCGACGTGTTGCACCGCGGCGAGCCGGCCACCGCGTTCGTGCTCCGCCACGACGGGCGGCTGGTGGCCTATCTGAACCGCTGCGTCCACATCCAGGCCGAGATGGACTGGCAGCCAGGCAGGTTCCTCGACAGCGACCGTGCGTTCATCCTGTGCTCGATCCACGGCGCATCCTACGAGCCGCACAGCGGGCGCTGCGCCGGCGGGCCGTGTGGCCGCGGCAGCCTCACACCGATCGCGGTGACCGAGATCGCCGGGCGCGTGCATTGGTATCCTTCCCGAGACACCCTCCCCCTGCCGGCCGGCCCCGCGCCGGCCGCTGAAAGCAGCCCATGAGCACCCCCGCTGACGACCTTCCCCCGCGCACCGCCCTGTCCGCTTCCAGCGCCGCCCCTGGCGCGCGCGGCGAGTGGGACACGCTGGCCGAGCGCATCGCCGGCGACTACTTCCGTGACCGCCGCAGCGACCGCCGTTGGCGCCTGGCGCTGCGCCTGACCTGGATCTTGCTGCTGCTCGGCCTGCTGTACCTGCTGATCGTCTCGCGCGGCATCGCCGACGGACCGCACGGCCCGCACACCGCGCTGATCGAGGTGCGCGGCGAGATCGGCGTCGACAGCGAGGCGAGCGCCGAGAAGCTCGTCGCCGGGCTCAAGAGCGCGTTCGAGGACAGCACCGCGCAGGCGATCGTGCTGCGCATCAACTCGCCCGGCGGCAGCCCGGTGCAGGCCGGCATCGTCAACGACGAGATCCGCCGCCTGAAGGCGCTGCACCGCAAGAAGGTGTATGCGGTGGTCGAGGAGACCTGCGCGTCGGGCGCCTATTACATCGCCGTCGCGGCAGACGAGATCTACGCCGACAAGGCGTCAATCGTCGGCTCGATCGGCGTGCTGATGGACGGCTTCGGCTTCACCGGCGCGATGGACAAGCTCGGCATCGAGCGGCGGCTGCTCACGGCCGGCGCGAACAAGGGCCTGGGCGATCCGTTCTCGCCGCTGACCGACGCCCACCGTGCCTACATTAAGGCGATGCTCGACCAGGTCCACCGCCAATTCATCGAGACCGTGCGGCAAGGCCGCGGCGCGCGCCTCAAGGAAACGCCCGACACCTTCAGCGGCCTGTTCTGGAGCGGCGAGCAGGCGCTCGGCATGGGCCTGATCGACCACCTCGGCAGCCTCGACCAGGTCGCGCGCGACGTGATCAAGGCCGAGATGGTGATCGACTACACGCCCAAGGAAAACGTCGCCGAGCGACTCGCCAAGCGCTTCGGCGCCTCGATCGGCGTCGGCGCGGTGACGGCACTGCGCAGCGCCGGCGGTTTGCGCTGACCCGACCGGGTCAGGCTGACGTCGTCAGCATCCCTTTCGTCTCGATGAAACGGACCACCTCGTCGAACCCGTCCAGCGTCTTGAGATTGCTCATCACGAACGGTCGTGTTTTGCGCATGCGCAGGGTGTCGGCGCGCATCACGGCCAGGTCGGCGCCCACGTGCGGCGCCAGGTCCACCTTGTTGATCACGAACAGGTCGCTCTTGGTGATGCCGCGGCCGCCCTTGCGGGGGATCTTCTCGCCGGCCGCGACGTCGATCACTTAGATCGTCAGGTCGGAGAGCTCGGGGCTGAACGTGGCCGCGAGGTTGTCGCCGCCGCTTTCGATGAAGACGATGTCGGCGTCCGGAAACTTCTCGAGCATGCGGTCGACCGCCTCGAGGTTGATCGACGCGTCCTCGCGGATGGCGGTGTGCGAGCAGCCGCCGGTCTCGCCCCCCATGATGCGTTCGGCCTCGAGCGCGCCGGCCACCGTCAGCAGGCGCTGGTCTTCCTTGGTGTAGATGTCGTTGGTGATGACGACCAGGTCGTAGCGATCGCGCGGCGCCTTGCACAGCATCTCGACGAGCATGGTCTTGCCCGAGCCGACCGGGCCGCCGACACCCACCCGCAGCGGCGGCCGCAGCTTGGTGCGGCCGCCCGCACCCGCTTGCAGCGTCATGCCCGGCGTCCCCGCCACGCCACCCCGCCGAGGACGGCTGCGGTCGCCAGCACCATCGCGGCGTAGGTCTCGATGCGGCCATCGCGGCCGAACAAGACGAGCCCCGCGACCAATGCGACCAGGCTCGCCAGCATCGATCCGACGACCGGTCGCCAGCCGCCGGCGGCGCGCAGCGACGGCACGACGATCCGCGCCAGCAGGACCGTCAGCAACGCCAGCCCGAGCGCCGGGGCGATGAAATCGAGCAGGTGCCAAACGAGGTCGACGAGGGTCAAGGCGGTCTTTCGCGCGCCGCGAGCCGGCCCGATCCGGAACCATCGTAGCCGGCGTCTGCGGATCGAAACGGTCCATCGGCGGGGTGCAACCCAAATTTATAATCGACCCATGAGCGTCTACGCCCTGGGACTGAACCACACGACCGCGCCGCTGGACTTGCGCGGCCGTTTCGCGTTCAGCACCGAGCAGCTCGGGCCGGCGCTGCATGCATTTCGCGAGCGGCACCGGCGCACCGACGAGGTCGCGATCGTCTCGACCTGCAACCGCACCGAGCTGTATGTCGGTTCGTCTGCGCAGTCGCCCGCCCAGGCGATCGACTGGCTGGCCGCGATGGGCGGGGTGCCTGGCACCATCTTGCGCGAACACGCCTACGAACTGCACGGCGACGCCGCCGCCCGGCATGCCTTCCGGGTCGCCAGCGGGCTCGACTCGATGGTGCTGGGCGAGCCGCAGATCCTGGGCCAGCTCAAACAGGCGGTGCGCCAGGCCGAGACCGCCGGCACCCTGGGCACGACGCTGCACCAGATGTTCCAGCGCTCCTTCGCCATCGCGAAGGAAGTGCGCACCTCGACCGAGATCGGCCTGCACTCGATCAGCATGGCCGCGGCGGCGGTGCGACTGGCATCGCAATTGTTCGAGGACCTGGGCCGCACGCGGGTGCTGCTGGTCGGCGCCGGCGACATGGTCGAACTGGTCGCGACCCACTTCGCGGCGCGCAGTCCGCGCGGCATGACGGTCGCCAACCGCACGCTGGAGCGCGGCGAGCGGCTCGCCGCCCGCTTCGGCGCCGATGCGCTGCGGCTGGCCGACCTGCCGGCGCGCCTGGGCGACTACGACATCGTCGTGTCGTGCACCGCCAGCACCTTGCCGATCATCGGCCTGGGTGCGGTCGAGCGGGCGCTGAAGCTGCGCAAGCACCGGCCGATGTTCGTGCTCGACCTGGCCGTTCCGCGCGACGTCGAGCCGGAGGTCGCGAACCTCTCGGACGTCTACCTCTACACCGTCGACGACCTGTCGACGCTGGTGCAGAACGCCGGTGAGCGGCGCCTGGCCGCCGTGCAGCAGGCCGAAGCCATCATCGAGACCGGCGTGCAGAGCTTCGTGCACTGGCTCGGCCAGCGCGAATCGGTGCCGCTGATCCAGGCCCTGCAAAGCCAGACCGACGATTGGCGCACCGCCGAACTGGCGCGCGCGCGCAAGCTGCTCGCGCGCGGCGAGCCGGTCGAGGCGGTGCTCGAGACGCTGGCACGCGGTCTGACGCAGAAAATGCTGCACGGCACGCTGGCCGAACTCGGCGCCGCCGACCCGCCGCAGCGGGCGCGGCTCGCGCAGACGATTGCGCGCCTGTTCCTGCGCCAGAGCCCGAACCCGCCAATCGACGAAGGGCGGTAGCGACGCTGCCGAGCGTTACGCCGTCGGTTGCCGCAGCGCGACGACGGTGCCTGCCAGCGAGACCGAGGCCTGCCCGAGATCCATGAAAGACTCCCTTCGACAGCAGTTCGAGCGCCTGGCGCTGCGCCTGAACGAGCTGGATGCGTCCCTGTCCGACCCCTCGGCGTCGGCCGACATGAAGCGCTTTCGCGCGTTGACGCGCGAGCACGCCGAGGTGGCCGGGCTGGTCGAGCGCTTCCGCCGCTTCCAGCAGCGCGAGCGCGACTTGGCCGAGGCGCGCGAGCTGCTGGCCGACCCGGAAATGGCCGCGTTGGCGCAGGACGAAGTGCAGGCGGCGCAGGCCGAGGTCGCGCGCTGGCATCTGGAACTTCAGACCGCGCTCCTGCCGCGCGAGGCCGACGACGAGCGCAACGCCTTCGTCGAGATCCGCGCCGGCACCGGCGGGGACGAGTCGGCCCTCTTCGCGGGCGACATTGCGCGCATGTACCTGCGCCACTGCGAGCGCCGCGGCTGGCGCTCCGAGGTGATGTCCGAGAGCCCGAGCGAGCTCGGCGGCTACAAGGAACTGGTGTTGCGGATCGAGGGCGAGTCGGCCTACGGCCGGCTCAAGTTCGAATCGGGCGGGCACCGGGTCCAGCGCGTGCCGGCGACCGAGACCCAGGGCCGCATCCACACCAGTGCCTGCACGGTGGCTGTGCTGCCCGAGCCAGATGCGGCCGAGGAGGTGACGCTCGATCCGTCGGAGCTGCGCATCGACACCTTCCGCGCCAGCGGCGCCGGCGGACAGCACGTCAACAAGACCGACAGCGCGATCCGCATCACCCACCTGCCGACGGGCACCGTGGCCGAGTGCCAGGACGACCGCTCGCAGCACCGCAACAAGGCCAAGGCGATGGCGGTGCTGGTGGCGCGGCTGCGCGAGAAGGACCGCAGCGAACGCGCGGCAAGGGAAGCCGCGACACGCAAGGGCCTGATCGGCAGCGGTGACCGCAGCGACCGGATCCGGACCTACAACTTTCCACAGGGCCGGCTGACCGACCACCGCATCAACCTCACGCTGTACCGGCTGCAGGCCATCCTCGACGGCGACCTCGACGAGGTCACCGCGGCGCTGCAGGCGGCGCAGTCGGCCGAGCAACTGGCGGCGCTCGAGAGCGGCGCCGGATGAGCCCCTGTTTCGACGTGGCCACCGCGCTGGCGCAGGCACGCTGCGCCAGCGTCGACCGGCTCGACGCACAACTGCTGCTCGGCCATGTCCTGGAGCGGCCGCGCACCTGGCTGCTGGCGCATGGCGAGGCGCCGCTCGATGCGACGACATGGCAGCGCTACGTCGATCTGCTGCGACGGCGTGCGGACGGCGAGCCGGTCGCCTACTTGATCGGCAGCAAGGAATTTCACGGACTGACGCTGCGGCTCGACCGGCGGGTGCTCGTGCCTCGTCCCGATACCGAAGTGCTGGTCGACTGGGCACTCGAGCTGCTGGGGACCCACTGCGCCGGGAATCCCGCGCCGAGGGTCGCCGACCTCGGCACCGGCAGCGGTGCGATCGCCCTGGCGGTGAAATGCGGCCACCCCTCGGCGCGGGTGGTGGCGACCGACGCCAGCCGGGACGCCCTCGCGGTCGCCTCGGCCAATGCACGCCGACTCGGTATGTCGATCGAAACCCGCAGCGGCTCGTGGTGGGATGCGCTGCCCGACGCGAGGTTCGACCTGGCGCTGTCGAACCCGCCCTACATCGCCGCCGGCGACCCGCACCTGACCGCGCTGGCCCACGAACCCATCGAAGCGCTCACGCCGGGTGGCGATGGCCTGGCGGCACTGCACGCCATCGTGGCCGGGGCACGTGACCATTTGCACGTCGGCGCCTGGCTGTTGCTCGAACATGGGCACGACCAGGCCGCCGCGGTGCAGGGGCTGCTGCATCGGTACGGATTCGGCGCCGCCGTCACGCGCCCCGACCTGGCGGGCCAGCCGCGTTGCACCGGCGCACCATGGCAGGCCGCCGATCCCCTGCGACGGTAATTTTCGACACCCACCCGTCACGGCCGCGGCAAGCGCGGCGTAGCATGAATCCATGGGTCGCGTCATCGCCGCCCTCGTCGCAGGAGAGCGCCATGGATCGGACTGTCTTGATTCGGACCCTGCTGCCGCTGGCCATGGCGGCCACCCTGCTCCATGGCCTGCCCGCCCGCGCCGACGAGAGCGGCTCCAACACCCCCGCCTGGGCGCGCTGGCAGGGCCGGGTTTCCCTGGCATTGAGCCCCGCCGACGCAGGCGCGTCGTGGTTCGGCTCGGGCAGCAGCGGCCTCAAGGTCGAGCGCGCGAGCCTGCTGGGCGACTACTACTTCGCGGAAACGCTGCCGACCACCCAGCGCGCCGGCGGCTTTCGTGCCACCAGCGGCGTCATTGCGGGATCGCGCGCGCCCCTGTGGGCCGGGCAAGCCAGCCTGACGGCTGCGCGCGGCCTGTTGGGTGTCGAGCGCCAGGTGCGCGGTGGCGCCTGGGGCGTGCCGCCCTCGTTGCTCGACAGCGGCGTCGACACGTCGCCGGTGCCCTACTTCGGCCTCGGCTACACCGGGCTGTCGCGGCGCTCGCGCTGGAGCTTCAGTGCCGACCTCGGCATGGTCGCGCGCAGCCCCGGCAACGTGATCAAGCTCGGGCGCGTGTTCACGGGCTCGCAGGGCGTCGACGATCTGCTGCGCGAGTTGCGACTGGCGCCGATGCTGCAGCTGGGCATGTCGTACAGCTTCTGATCGCGCACGCCGCGGAAGGCCATCGATTGGCGTATAAAGTTGCCTGCTTTCCAACCTTAGCCAGCACCATCATGAGCGACGTTCAGCAACGCATCGACGACATCGTCAAGAACCACCGCGTCGTGCTCTTCATGAAGGGCACCGCGCAGTTTCCGATGTGCGGCTTCTCGGGCCGCGCCGTGCAGATTTTGAAGGCCTGCGCCGTTGGCGACCTGACGACGGTCAACGTCCTCGAGGACGACGGCATCCGCCAGGG
>JBDSZM010000014.1:0-2660 GCA_039925165.1 Burkholderiaceae bacterium | reverse complement strand
GTCTACGCCTTCGAGCACCGCACCCTGTCCGAGAGCCCGATCGAGAACGCGCTGGCGCTGGCGCGGGCGCTGCCCGAGGGCGCGCGCATCAGCCTGGTCTCGCATTCGCGCGGCGGCCTGGTGGGCGACCTGATGTGCCTGGACGACTTCGATGCGCTGATCGACGACTACCGGGCCGACCTGCCGGGCACCGGCGACACCGACCCGGCCGAGGCGACCCGGGTCGCGGCCGAACTGACCGACGCCCACCACCAGCAGCGCGCGCTGCTGCGCGAGCTCGCCGCCGAGCTGCGCAGCAAGCGCTTCGCGGTCCAGCGCTATGTGCGCGTCGCCAGCCCGGCCCAGGGCACCCGGCTGGCGAGCGGCAACTTCGACCTGTTCCTGTCGGGCCTGCTGACGCTGATCGGCCAGGTGCCGGTGTTCTTCGGCAGCCCGATCTATTCGGCCTTCAAGCGGGTCGTGATCGAGATCGCGAAGAACCGCACCAACGCGCACCTGGTGCCCGGCATCGAAGCGATGCTGCCCGACTCGCCGATGGCCCGGCTGCTGCGTGGCGCGAAGGTGCGCGACGGGATCGCAATGGCGGTGATCGCGGGCGACATCGAGGGCGGCAACCTGCTCAAGCGGCTGGGCGTGCTGCTGACCGACTTCCTGCTCTTCGACAGTGCCGACAACGACCTGGTGGTCGATACCGCTTCGATGCTGGCGGGCGTCGCACCGCAGGCCGGCGCGCAGGCCCTGTTCGACCGCGGTGCCGAGGTCTCGCACTTCCGCTACTTCACCAACCCGGACACCCGCACCGCGCTGCGCGACTGGCTGGTGCCCGGGCCGCAGGCGCGGCTGAACGTGTTCCAGCCCCTGCCGGGCGAGTTCGTCGACCTCGACAGCTTCGAGGCGGCCGCGCCGCCCGAGCGGCGCGGCCGGCGCGGCGCGGATGCGCTGCCCGACCTGCCGGTGGTGGTGGTGCTGCCCGGCGTGATGGGATCGCACCTGCGGGTCGGCGCCGACGACCGGGTCTGGTTCGACCCGGCCGACATCGCGCTCGGCGGGCTGAGCAAGGTCGCCTGGGGCGCATCCGGAGTCGAGGCCGAGAAGCTGTTCGGCATGTTCTACGGCAAGCTGTGCGTGCACCTGGCCAAGAGCCACCGGGTCGAGCCCTTCGCCTACGACTGGCGCCAGCCGCTCGACGTGCTGGGCGAGCGGCTCGGCGAATTCCTGGCCCGGCTGCTGACCCAGACCGAGCAGCCGGTGCGACTGCTCGCGCACAGCATGGGCGGGCTGGTGGTGCGCGCCGCGATCCACAAGCGGCGCTCGGTGGTGGACGCCCTGATGGCGCGCGACGGTGCGCGCTTCGTCATGCTGGGCACGCCCAACCAGGGCGCGTACTCGATGGTCGAGAACCTGCTCGGCAAGGGCCACACCCTGCGCACCCTGGTGCGGCTCGACGTGCGGCACGACATGCAGGAGGTGCTCGACATCGTGGCGGGCTTCCGCGGCGCGCTGCAACTGCTGCCCAAGCCGGGCTTCGTCGACAAGTTCCAGGGCGACCCGGGCGGCGGCGAAGTCGGCCACCACTTCGAGCTGGCGCAGACCTGGTGGGACTTCAAGCCCAAGGTCATCGACCCGTGGTTCGGCCCCGGCAAGGTCGGCACGCCCGACCAGGGCACGCTCGACTCGGCGAGCTGGCTCTGGGCCCAGGACGGGCTGGCGCGCCCGCAACTGCCGCCCGACTACGAGACCAAGACCAGTTATGTGTTCGGCGTCGCGCGCAACACGCCGTGCGGCATCCGCGAAGAAAACGGCCGGCTCAAGATGGTCGGCACGACCTGCGGCGACGGCACGGTGAGCTGGGAGTCGGGCCGCATCGACGGCGTCGGCAGCCACTACTACCTGCCGGCCGAGCACGGCGACCTGCCGTCGACGGCCGAGTATTTCCCGGCGCTGGCCGAACTGCTGGCCACCGGCGCGACCGGTGGGCGGATGAGCGCGCCGCCGGCCACCCGGGCCATCGAGCAGCCGCTGCCGATCGTCTATGACGCCGGCCCGCCGACCATGGACGGCGGCGATGCGCTGGCACGCGGCCTCATGGGCGGCGCGCCGCGGGTGCTGATCGCGGCGCGGCCGAAGCGTCGGCTCGAGGTCGTCGTGAAGGCGATGGACCTGCGCTTCCTGAGCCAGCCGATCATGGTCGGCCACTACCAGCAGGACCCGATCGCCGGGCCGCAGCGGCTGATCGATCGCGAGCTGCTCGACGGCGACCTGTCCGAGCGCCACCTGCTCGGCCTGTACGCCGGCCCGCGCGGCACCGCCACCGTGGTGCTGCGGGTGCCCAACGAACAAGAGCGCCAGCGCGGCAGCCTGACCGGCGCGGTGGTCGCCGGGCTCGGTCCGTACGACGGCGCGCTGAGCGTGCCCGACCTGACCGAGGCGGTGCGCACCGGCGTGCTGCGCTACCTGCTGCAGGTGGTCGACGTGCTCGGCAAGGCCGAGCGCGAGCTGCCGCTGTCGACCCTGCTGCTGGGCTACAACTCGTCGGCCAACCTGTCGGTCGGCGCCTCGGTCGAGGCCCTGATCCGCGGCGTGCTCGAGGCCAACGCCAAGTTCTACGAGACGACCCGGCTGCCGATCCGCGTCGCCACGCTGCAGATCGTCGAGCTGTA
>JBDSZM010000013.1:0-4402 GCA_039925165.1 Burkholderiaceae bacterium | reverse complement strand
CGCGCGCCATCGGCCAGCACCCCGGCGACCTGGCCGGCGCGCTGCAAACCTACGAGGCGCTGCGCAGCGTCGAGGTGCTGAAGATCCAGAACGCGGCGCGCAACTCGACCGAGTGGTTCGAGAACGTGTCGCGCTACGTCAAGCTGCCGCCCGAGCAGTTCGCCTATTCGATGCTGACGCGCAGCCAGCGCATCAGCCACGAGAACCTGCGCCTGCGCGACAAGGAGTATGTCGAGGGCTACGAGGACTGGATCGCCGGTCAGGCCGGCGTCGCGCGCGCGCCGACGCGCCATTCGATACCGCCCATGCTGACGCCGTTCACCGTGCGTGGCGTGACGCTGCGCGCGGTGTAGGGCGTGAACATCGGCGGTACGGTCGGGCCGGCGCGCGGCGCGGCAGCGTCGCCGGCGGGCGGTCGCACCGAAGCAGCGCCGGCGCGCCCGGCGATCCAGCGCTCGTGCTGCGCCACATAGCCCTCGTCGCGCAGGCGCAGGTTCGCGTGGCTGATGCGCTGGCTGCGCGTCAGCATCGAGTAGGCGAACTGTTCGGGCGGCAGCTTGACGTAGCGCGCCACGTTCTCGAACCACTCGGTCGAGTTGCGCGCCGCGTTCTGGATCTTCAGCACCTCGACGCTGCGCAGCGCCTCGTAGGTCCGCAGCGCGCCGGCCAGGTCGCCCGGGTGGTCGCCAATGGCGCGCGCGAGTTCGATCGCGTCCTCGAGCGCCAGCTTGGTGCCCGAGCCGATCGAGAAGTGCGCCGTGTGCGCGGCGTCGCCCATCAGCACCACCGGCGCGCTGCCGTTGTGGTGGACCCAGGCCTGGCACGTCACGCGCGGAAACTTGATCCACTGCGCCGAGCCGCGCAGGTGCGAGGCGTTCGACATCAGACGGTGCCCGTCGAGGTAGGGCGCGAAGAGCCGCTCGCAGTACGCGATGGCCTCCTCCTTCTCCATCGCCTCCAGCCCGGCCGCGCGCCACACCGATTCTGGCGTCTCGACGATGAAGGTCGACGTCTCGCCGTCGTAGCGGTAGGCGTGGGCCTGGAACCAGCCGTGCTCGGTCTCGACGAAGGCGAAGGTGAAAGCCTCGAACAGCTTGGTCGTGCCGAGCCAGACGAAACGGCACAGGCGGGTATCGATGTCGGGCCGGTAGGTATCGGCGTGCAGCGTGCGGATGCGGCTGTTGAGGCCGTCGCTCGCGATCACCAGGTCGG
The DNA here is from genome assembly GCA_039925165.1 of Burkholderiaceae bacterium. GTDB lineage: Bacteria > Pseudomonadota > Gammaproteobacteria > Burkholderiales > Burkholderiaceae_C > JBDSEG01. The sequence goes on along the minus strand of JBDSZM010000013.1, from coordinate 3,190 downwards.
CGTCCGGATAGTCGGCGTCGCTCCTGACGTCGGTCTCGAACGCCAGCTCGGCCCCGAGCGCCTCGCAGCGGTGCTGCAGGATGTTGAGCAGCCGTTTGCGCCCGATGCCGCAGAAGCCGTGGCCGCTGGAGCGGACGCGGCTGCCGCGGATGTGGACCTCGATGTCGTCCCAGTGGTTGAAGGCGTCGAGGATCTCACGCCCGGTTTCCGGGTCGACCGCGGCGACGTTGTCGAGCGTCTGGTCCGAGAACACCACGCCCCAGCCGAAGGTGTCGTAGGGCCGGTTGCGCTCGACCACGCGGATCCGGTGCGACGGATCCTGGCGCTTCATCAGGATGGCGAAGAAGAGTCCGGCCGGACCGCCGCCGATGCAGACGATGTTCATGTGCACTCCACCTTGCGAGGCCCGGATCGGATCGGATCGAGCTGCGGTGACGGCGCCGGATGGGCGCCGCCTCGACCGCAGATAGTTTAGTCCTGAACTATTCGGGACTCACCGACCGGATCGACGCGTGGACCGTCGTCGGCCGGCGTCGCGCAATCGCCGCAGCGCTCGTTCGGCCACGACCGGGACGGGCAAACCTGGACGCTCGACCTGGCGGAAGCAGCGTCTGCGCCGTGTACCCGCCGATGCCGACACGTCGGCTCGGCGTCAGAGCAGCCACTCGATCGGCAGCAGCGACAACAGCGACACCCCGAGCCGGCGCCAGAACGTCGTGCCCGGCTCCTCGACGTGGATCACCTGCCGACCGTCCAGCGTCTCGACCCATTCGAGCTCGCCGCGGTCGGTCAACCGGACGCGGTAGGCGCCCTGCTCCAGGCGCGTCTGCAGCGCCTGCGCCATCGACCGCGCCAGGTCCGGCGAGCCGATGACGAAGCCCATCTCGGTGTTGAGCCGCGCCGAACGCGGATCGAAATTGAACGAACCGACGAACACGAGCTTGCCGTCGACAGTGAAAGCCTTGGTGTGCAGGCTCGAACTGGAGCTGCCGATGGACCCCGAACCACTCGACCCGCCCGATCCGACCGCACTGCCCAAACCCGAACTGCGGCCAGCCCCGTCGCTCGCGCGCGGGTCGACGCCGCGCTTCAATTCGTACAGCGCGACGCCGGCGCGCAGCAGCGCATGCCGGCGCTTCGCATAGCCGGAGTGCACCGCCGGCACGTCGGTCGCCTCGAGCGAGTTCGTCAGCACGCTGACCCGGACCCCGGACGCCGCCATGGCCGCGAGGTTGCGCGTGCCTTGCTCGCCCGGCACGAAGTACGGCGATGCCAGCGTCAACTCGGAGCGCGGCTCGCCCGCCATCTGGCGCAGCCGGGTCCACAGCAGATCTTCCTCGGTCACCCGGCCGAGCACCTTGTCGGGATCGTCGCTGACGAGCTGCACCGGAGCCCAGTCGAACGCCAACCGGCCCGCGAGCAGGTCGGCCATGAAGCTCGAGCCGGCGATCGCCTGCCGGTAGCGGCGCGCCGCGGGATCGTTCTGCGACGACTCCAGCCGCCGATCGAGCGCGGCCTGCGCTTCGGGCGTGGCCGGAGGCAGCAGCAACGCTGCCGGATACGCCGAGGCGCTGTTCCAGTAGCGGTCGAAGTCGGCCGAGACGTGTCTGACGACCGGCCCGATCGCGAGGATGTCGAGGTCGACGAACATCAGGTCGCTGGCGGCGCCGAAATACTCGTCGCCGACATTGCGGCCGCCGACGATCGTCGCCTGGTTGTCGGCGGTGTACGACTTGTTGTGCATGCGCCGGTTCAGGCGCGCGAAGTCGGTCAGAAAGCCGAACCCGCGCCAGCCGCGCTGCGCGAACGGATTGAAGAGCCGGACCTCGACGTTGGCAAGCGCGGCGAAGGCGGCGAGCGCGCCGTCGAGCCCGTTGGTGTTGTTGTCGTCGAGCAGCAGACGCACCCGCACGCCGCGCGCCGCGGCGCGACGCAGCGCGTCCAGCAGCAGCGTGCCGGAGAGGTCCGGATGCCAGAGGTAGTACTGCACGTCGAGGCTGCGGTCGGCCGCCTCGGCCATCCGCATCCGCGCGCCGAAGGCGTCGCCCCCCAGCCGCAGTGCGACCACGCCCGAGCGGTCGGGGTGAGATTCGACCAGCGGCGCCACGGCACGACCGAGCCGGGTGTCGGCGGTGTCGCGGATCATCACCGAGGGCGTTCGAGACTCGAGCGAGGGCAGTGCCGCGCAGCCCTGCAAGAGCAGCAACGCGAGCAGGCCCCACTCCAGCCATCCCCCGCTGCGACGGTGCCCCGAGCTCTCGAGTGCTGGCGGCGTGATCCGGACATGGGCCGATCGCAACGGCGATGCACGGTCAAGCGTCAACCCGGTCGCCTTCGCGTCGCGGCACGGTTCATGACGGCGACCGCGGCGCTATTCAGCGCGCCGCCGAACCGCGGCTCTGCCACTGATGTCGGGCGTCTCGTCGCGCCGGGTCTTGCGGCTGCGGGGTATCGAGACGGGTCGTCGCGCGGTCATGTCGATCCTGGCTGCAGTGATCGACGATCTTCGCACTTCTGCGCAAGGCGACGCCCGGACCATGGACGTCGAGCGTCGCCTCCGGCACCTGGCGGCGGACAGTGTCGCGGGTCGGATTCGGTGCATCGACCCGCCGCCGCAGTCGGCGTGAGTCGGGAAGGATCCGCGCGCGCTGCGGATCGAAGGTCTGGCGCTCGGCAGCCTCGTCCCGCCTCGTCGAATCTCCTCAGGTTGCGGACGGCGCAATCCGCGGTTGCGGCGTCGCGGCGAAAAAATCCATCGCCGCCTGGACCCCACTGCCACTCAATGCCACGCCGCTCAGCTTGAGGCCCATCTCGACACCGGCGAGCGCCGCCATCAAGGTCAGGTCGTTGCAATCGCCGAGGTGGCCGATCCGGAACATGCGCCCTTTCAGCTTGCCCAGGCCTGCGCCCAGGGACAGGTCGAAGCGCTGGTGGATCAGACGGCGCAGGGCATCGGCATCGACACCGCGCGGCGTGATGACGCCGGTGAGGACCGGCGAAAACACCCGCTCGTCGGCACATTGGATCGGCAGGCCCCAGGCGTTGACGGCAGCCCGCACGCCTTGCGCCCAGCGGCGGTGGCGCTCGAAGACCACCGGCAAACCCTGCTCGAGCAGCATCTCGAGCGCCTCGCTCAGGCCGTAGAGCAGATTGGTATTCGGCGTATAGGGCCAATAGCCGGACTGGTTCA
>JBDSZM010000012.1:0-2758 GCA_039925165.1 Burkholderiaceae bacterium | reverse complement strand
AGCGCGTGCCCTTGGCCATGGCGCGGGCCTGGCGGGTGTTCTTGACCTTGCGGTTCTCGGTGTAGTCGACCGCCTGGCGGAAGCTGCGCTCGGTGGCTTCCTTGTAGACCTTGGCGCACAGCGTCTGCTCGCCGCGGCGCACCACGTAGACGGTCGCCTCCTTGCCGCTCATGAGCTGGCGCACGACGCTGTCGATGAGGCCTTCGTCGACCAGGGTCTGCAGGCGCGGGGGTGCTTTCATCGGCCGATTTTGCCTGCCGCCCCGCGCGCGCCGGCGCCGCGGTATCTTCGGGCCGCCCCTCCTGGCACTGCCTGACGCCCCGCCGACGTGTCCCTGTTGCTCACCCTCGCGCTGCGCTTCGCCGGTTGCTCGGCGGTCGCCTGGCTCGCCTGGCGCTGGCTCGGCGCGGCCGGTCTGGTCTACAGCGGGGCGCTGTTCGGCCTGGCGCTGGCCCGCCCGCTGGTCGAGGCGGCAGGCGCCTGGTGGCGCACCACGCGGCGCTGGGCCTATGGCGACCTCGACGGTCGCCACTATGCGCACCGCGGCACGCCGATCGACGTCGTCGAGGACACCGACCATGTGCGCTGGCTGCGGACCGACGACGTGCGCCGGGTGATCGGCGGGTTGCCTGGCGATCCGGCGCTGGCGCGGCTGTACCCCGATGGCGTGCGGCGCGATCCGCCGCGCCGCGCCGCGCTGGCAACGGGCAGCGCCCGGATCAGCGCCGAAGCCCTGGCCGATTACCTGCGCAAATCGACCGCGCCGGCGTCGCTGCGCTTCGCGCGCTGGCTGGAACGCGATGTGGCCCATGCCGCGCGGCGGCTGCGCGAACGCGCGCCCAAGACCTCACGACCCTGATACGGCGGCCACCGCAGCGATCCCGGGTCAAGCCTCGCGACCGGCCGCGGCACGCCGGAAATTCATCGTGTAGACGGTGCGGTTCTCGGGGTGCACGGTGCAGGTCGCCTGCAGCAGTTCGCCGTCGGCGGCGCGATAGCGGCGCACCAGCAGCAGGGCCGGGCTGTCGGGCTCGACCGCCAGCGCGCCGGCCATGTGCGCCGGCACCCGGCCGGCCGCGATCGCGACCTCGACCTGCGCGATCGCGACGCCGAACTGCGCCTCGATCTGCTCGTGCACCGGGCTCGCGTCGAAGTCCTTGCGCCGCGTCACGCCGGCGAAGCGCGGCTGGATGTGGATGTCGACCCAGCACAGCGGCGCGAGCTCGCCGTCGAGCGTGCGCAGCGCGCTGATGCGCAGCCAGCGGCTGCCTTCAGGCACCCCCAGGCGCGCGGCCAGCGCCGCATCGGCCCGCACCTGTTCGCGCGCGACCGGCTGGCGCCGCACGCTGTCGGGGTAGGTGAACCATTGGTCGAAATTGCTGACCACATGCGCGTACACGCGCGGTCGGCCGGTGCTGACGACGGTCGAGCCGCTGCCCGCGCGGCGCACGATGAGTCCGGCCTGCGACAGCACCCGCAGGGCCTCGCGCACGGTGTGCCGTCCCACATTCAGGCGGGCGCCGAATTCGACTTCGGTGGGCAGCAGGCTGCCGAGCGCGAAGACGCCGCTGGCGATGTCGCGCTCGATCTGCTGCGCGATCGTGCGGTACAGCGCCGGCCCGGGCCGGCGGCCGGCGCGGCGCGGTGCCGGCACGGCGACGGTGACGGTGACGGCGACCGCAAGGCTTGCCTTCAATCGAGCAGCTTCAACGCCGCGGCCAGCCGCTCGTCGTACGCGGACCGCACTGCGGCCGCCGACTCGGGCGTCCAGGCGACGAAGCCCTGGCCGGTCTTCATGCCGAACTTGTTCTCGGCCACCAGGCGCTGCAGGCACGCGGGCACCTCGGTCGTGTTCGACAGGCTCGGGTAGATCTCGGCCGAGGCGCGCAGCGAGGTGTCCCAGCCCGACATCTCCTTCTGCAGCACCGGCCCGATCGCGGCGTATCGGAAGCCGAAGCTGTAGCGCACCGCCATGTCGATGTCTTCGGGCGAGGCGATGCCGCTGTCGATCAGCGTCAGCACCTCGCGCATCAGCGCGTGCTGGATCCGGTTGGCGAGAAAGCCGGGGATGTCGCGCTTGACCAGCACCGGCTTCTTGCCGGTCGCCGCGAACATCGCGCACACCGCCTGCGCGAGTGCGGGGTTGGAGTCGACGCCGAGCACCACCTCGACCAGCGGCACGCGGTGCGCCGGCATGAAGTAGTGCGTATTGAACATGCGCGCACGTGTCGCGAGCCCTTGTGCGATGCGCGAGATCGCATGGCTCGAGCTGTTGCTGCCGATCGGCGTCGCCTGCGGCACTCGCTCGTCGAGCCGCGCGAACAGCGCCTGCTTGAGCGCGAGGTCTTCCTTCACCGTCTCGATGACGAGCGCGGTGCGGTCGAAGGCGTCGTTCGATTCCAGCGTCGCGAGCGCGAGGCGCCCGTGCGGGACCGCGGTCGCGATGCTCGCCGCGAGCGCGTGCGTCTGCACCTCGAAGTGCGCGAAGCGCGCCGGGTCGCGCGCGAGCAAGGCGACATCGACACCGTGCGCCAGAAAGCCGGCCGCGATCCCGCAACCCATGGTGCCGGCGCCGATGACGGTGACGTGCGACGGCGCAGACGGGTTCAAGGGTGGGAAAGGGACGGGGTGCATGGCGGGGCAAATATCCGTATATTTGCCAACCCTGTCAACCCGACCGGGGCGGCGGCTCTCGCCAGCCGCGCCCCGCGCAACCACCGTGCCGAAAATCCAATCCGTCCAGGTCGCCGTCGCCCGC
>JBDSZM010000011.1:0-3432 GCA_039925165.1 Burkholderiaceae bacterium | reverse complement strand
TGCGACAGCGGTGCCACCAGCAGGAACACCAGGTTGCCGGTGAGCTTGCTCTGGATCAACGACGAGCTGCTGTTGGCAAAGGCGTTCTGCAGCACGCTCATCATCACCAGGCCGGGGATCAGGAAGCTGGTGTAGCCCACGCTGTCGAACACCTTGACGCGACCTTCGAGCACGTGGCCGAAGATCAGCAGGTATAGCACTGCCGTCAGCACCGGCGCGGCAACGGTCTGCACCGCCACCTTCCAGAAGCGCAGCGTCTCCTTGTAAAGCAGCGCGCGCGTCCCCGACAGTGCTCCGGCCACGATCATGTCGCGACCGGCTCGGGCCGGGGCAGCAGCTCGCCGGGCGACTGCATGATCTCGAGGAAGACGTCCTCGAGATCGGCGCGTCCGATCTCCAGATCCTGCGGCGCGCAGCCGGCCCGGCGCAGCGCCGCGAGGATGGACTCGACCTCGGCCGCGTCGTGCGCCTTGATCTGCACCGTGCGGCCGGTGACGCGCGACTGCGCCGCGAGCTGCGGCGGCAGCGGTGTGTCGAGCTTGAAACGCAGCATCGTGCTGGCAGTGCCGGCCAGCAGCGCCGAGGTGGTGTCAAGCGCCACCACGCGGCCGAGCTTGAGCATCGCGATGCGCGAGCACAGCGCCTCGGCTTCCTCCAGGTAATGGGTCGTCAGCAGCACCGTGTGGCCATCCTTGTTGAGCCCGGCGATGAACTGCCACAGCGTCTGGCGCAACTCCACGTCCACCCCCGCGGTCGGCTCGTCGAGCACGATCACCGGCGGGCGGTGCACCAGCGCCTGCGCCACCAGCACCCGACGCTTCATGCCGCCGGACAGCTGGCGCATGTTGGCATTGGCCTTGTCGGCCAGACCGAGGTGGTGCAGCAGCGCGTCGATCCAGGCGTCGTTGGCCTTGGTATCGGTGCGCATCCCGAAGTAGCCGCCCTGGATGCGCAGCGCCTCGCGCACCGTGAAGAAGGGGTCGAAGACCAGCTCCTGCGGCACGATGCCCAGGCTGCGACGCGCCTGCGCGTAGTCGTCGACCACGTCATGTCCAAGTACCGAGACGGTCCCGCCAGAGGCGCGCGCCAGGCCGGCCAGGATGCTGATCAGGGTCGTCTTGCCGGCACCGTTGGGGCCCAGCAACCCGAAAAATTCGCCGGCTTCGATGTCGAAGCTGACCTCGTCGAGGGCACGCACCTCGGACCGGGCCGAGCGGTAGGTCTTGGAGACGGAACGGAACGAGATCGCCGGCATGGAGGGCGGGATTGTAGGCAGGCGCCGCCGGCCGACTTGGTGCTAGTGTGCCGGCAACGATCCGGCACGAGCGAGCCTGCGAACCCGATGCCCTCTCCCGCCAAGAAGCCGCGTCGCACCGCCGAGCGCATCCTCGACGTGGCGCTCGAGCTCTTCAACCGATTCGGCGAGCCCAATGTCTCGACCACCGTCATTTCTGCCGAACTCGGCATCAGCCCGGGCAACCTGTACTACCACTACCCGGCCAAGAACGCGCTTATCAACGCGCTGTTCGAACGCTACGCCGCGGCGCTCGATCCCTTGCTGCGAGCGGCCGACGACGTGCACCACGTCGAAGATGCCTGGCTCGTGTTCCACATGCTGTTCGAGCACATCTGGCAGTACCGTTTCCTGTACCGCGACCTGAACGACCTGCTGTCGAAGAACCGGCATCTGGAGACGCAATTCCAGCGCGTGTTGCAGCGCAAGGCGAGCGCCGTCGAATCGGTGCTGACAGGTCTCGGCGCGTCCGGCCCGGCCGAGGCGGCGGCACGTGGACTCGCCCCGGTCGCAGCCGCGATGGTGGTCGTCCTCAGCTATTGGCTCAGCTTCGAGTACGTGCGCGACCCGCGCCATGCGCTCGAGCCGGAGGTCGCAGGCAAGGCGCTGGTGCGCGGCGCCTTCAACCTGCTGAGCCTGCTGATCCCGTACCTGCACGCCGGGCAACGCGCCCATCTGGCCGCGTTGCTCGGCGCCTACGATCCCCACTGAGGAGCTGACGACCATGGCCCGATGGACCGCATTCCCGCACGACGCCGCCGAGTACACCTATACGGTGACGGCGCTCGAGAAGCAGTGGACCCGGCTGCATGCCGGCGATGTGGAGCCGATGCCCACCGACGCGGCGGTGCTGGCCGCGTGGGTGCATTTCCATGCCGGCGAGTTCGAGAAAGCGGTCGCCGCGGGCCTCGCCGCCGGGCCCGCCGGCACGACGGTCGCCAACAAGGCGCAGGCCATCTACGCCACCTATCTCGAACGCAGCGAGAAGGCCCGGCTCGGGCTCTTCCTCGAGGTCGCGCAGCGCGCCGAGGCGCAGGCAGCGCAGGCGCCGAAGAACGCCAACGCGCACTACTCGATGGCGTACGCGCTCGGCCGCTACAGCCAGGGCATCAGCATCGGCAAAGCCCTGGCGCAGGGGCTGGGCGGCAAGGTCAAGGGTGCGCTCGAGACCACGATCCAGCTGGCCCCCCGGCACGCCGACGCGCATGTCGCGCTGGGCGCTTTTCATGCCGAGGTGATCGACAAGGTCGGTTCGCTGCTCGGCCGGACACAGGGGGCCAGCAAGGATGCCGGCCTGGCCCTGTTTCGAAAGGCGCTCGAACTGCACCCCCAGTCGGCGATCGCGAAAGTCGAGTATGCGAACGGGCTCGTCATGCTGGAGGGCGAGAAGAAGATGAAGGAAGCCACCCGCCTTTACGAAGAGGCCGCCGCACTGCAGCCGTTGGACGCGACCGAGCGGCTGGATGTGGAAATGGCGAAAGCCGAGCTGGCGGACTGAGGGAACGCGCTGTCATGCGCACGTCGGGTCCAGCCCGTCGAGTGCGCTCACCATGTCGGCCTGAACTTGCCGGAATGCCTGCCAATGCGTCTGCGCCAGCGCCGCGTGCCGCGCCGCCTCGGCCGTTTCGCCAAGGGCGTGATGCACCTGGTACAGCCGGCTGTGCGTTGCCGCACGATCGTCGACGTGCGTGCTCGGCACCAGACTGGCCTCGGCAGCCAACGCGTCGGCGCGCGCAGCGTCGGATTGCCCGAGTTGGGCGCGGCACCAAGCTTGGTCGGCGAGCATTGTGGAGGCTAACCGCGAACTGCCATTGGGGTCGTTGGCGCTAAGCCCATGCGCCTCGAACAGCGCCAAGGCAGTGGCCGCAAGGCCTCGGGAGCAGTCGATTTGGGCTTGAAGCAGCGGGGTAATCGTTGGGATGCTTGCCGCCCCGATCATCTTGTCGTAGGACTGACTCGAAAGGATTCCGCTAAAGGCGCCGCTTACTTCTTGAGATCCGTCATCGGTGAGTGCACCCTCTCCCAACCTCGTCAACTCCAACCACCCCCGGTTGTGGATCAAGGCTGCGATCGTGAGATCGTCACCTTCATCGACCGCGTGACGGTGCGATGCGGTGTACCAGGGCGCCGCCAGTTCG
>JBDSZM010000010.1:0-23395 GCA_039925165.1 Burkholderiaceae bacterium | reverse complement strand
CGGGCCCACATCCGGCAGGCCACGGTCTGGTACAGCAACCAGCGGTTGACCATCGCGTCGAACAGCGGATCGGGGGTGCGCACGGTGGTCGCGCCGAGCAGGCGGTCCCAGTGGGCACGCACGTTGTCCAGGCGCTGCGCCGCGGGTACGTTGGCGGCGCCGGCTGCGAGCTGGATCGCCAGCTCGGGCGTCGCCCCGAAGCCGAGCAGGAAGACCCGCTCGACCGTGGCCCCGCTGCTCAGTGTGACCCGGCTCGCGAGCGCCGCGCAGGGGTCGAGCCCGCTGCCGCTGCGGCGTCCGTACTGCTGCGGGATGACGAGGCGGCCGCGGCTGTCGAAGCATTCGCGCCGGTCGCAGGTCCAGTCGTCCGACTCTTCGGCATCGCCCGCCAGGCCGAAGAACGCGGTGCCGTCGCCGAAGCCGGCCGAGCGTTCGCGCTGCGTGCACAGCAGCGCCGACAGGCGGCGCTCGCGCACCGGGCCGCCACGCTCGCTGGCCGGCAGGCTGGTCAGGCGCTGCACGTGGGCGCGGGTGTGCACGCTCAGCCGGTCGACCCGGTTGCCGCCCATCACCCACTCGGCGATGCCGACGACACGCAGCCGCAGCGTGCGCTGGCTGCGGTTGATGAGCCGCAGCCGCACCTGTTTCACGCTCGTCACCGGGTCGACGCACCAGGTGGCCGAGACATCGAGGTCGCCCCGCCGATGGGTGATGACGGTGTAGCCCTGGCCATGGGCGATCGCATAGCCGGCGGTCGGATCGCCCCACGCCGACGGCGCAGCGCTCCAGGCCTGGCCGCTGCGCAGGTCCTCGATCAAAAACCATTCGCCCGGCGGGTCGCCGACCGGGTCGTTGGACCACGGCGTGAGCTGGTTCAGCCGGCTGTTCATGGCCCAGGTGTAGCCACCCCCGGCCTCCGAGATCTGGGCCCCGAAGTCCGGGTTGGCCAGCACGTTCACCCAGGGTCGACGCGGACGCTGGAACGCGCTCACGTCGAACCGGAACTCGCCGGTACGCAGCGAGAACTCGCCCAGCGGCACGCGCGGGCTGCCACCCATCGCCGGCAGGGTCGCGACCGCCTCGTTCGCAACCGCCGCGCGCTCCGAATGCGCGGCCGCGAGCTCCTCGCGCCAATCCTGGACGTGGTGCGCGAGCGGGCGTCCATCGGCGTGCAGGCGCACCCGCGCCAGCAGGCGCAGGGTCGACAGCTCGTCGGCGCTCAGCTCGTCGGCGCGCAGCAGGAAGAAGCCGGCCATCGCTCCGTTGTCCTGCGCGTTCGCCTCGGCCACGTGGCGCTCGCGCAGCCCGCCGATCTCGCGCTGCAGCGCCATCAGGTACGACGCCGGCTCGGCGTTGACGACGACCAGGTCGCACGCCAGGCCGCTGAAGCTCCACACCCGCAGCGCCTGCGCGACCGAGCGCAACAGGCCGAGGCCCTGCGGCGCGCCGGCCGAGACGAGCACGATCGGCTTGTCGCCCGAGATGCCGTGGCGCCACAGCAGGCGGCGGTCGCAGACTGGCGTCGCCGACGTATCGACACTGGCCGGCGCGACCGCGTCGCGAGCCTTGCTGGCCGGCCGCGTCAGGCACTGCACCAGCGCGCTCGTGAGGAGCTGGATCGTCTCGACGTTCTCGGGCGTGAGGCGCAGGTCGCGACGCCGGATGCCGGCCAGCGTGGCCGACATCATCGAGGCGCGCTCGACGTGGGTGGTCTGCCGGTACTTGTCGATCACCGCGTGCAGCGTGGCCGGATTGGCCGACGCCGCGGTGCAGAAGGTCAGGCTGATCTTGGCGCCGGCGGCCAGGCGCGTGCGCACGCCCAGCACGCACATCGGATCGAGCCCGGTGTCGAGCGCCTCGAGCGCCTCCAGCGGCGCGCCCGCGCGCAGCGCCGGCCCGAGCAGCGCCTGCGGGTGTCCGCTCTCATGGTTGCGGCCGAGCCAACCCAGCCGGTCGGTCTGGGCGGCCACGCTCACTGCCGCCGGCTCGTCGGTGACGAGGAAGTGCGCCATGTGCAGGCCGGGCTCGCCCTGCAGCCGCGGCTCGCGCTCGAACACCAGCGCTGGGTGCGCATCGTCTTGCGCCGCGGCGAGCCACTTCGCCCGCACGAACAGGTTCGAGAACGCCGGGTGCGCCTCGTCCGCGCGGTCGTCGACCAGCGTCACCTCAAAGGCCGACATCAGCTCGAAGTCGATGCTGCGTTCGCCGGTGTTGCGCAGTTCAACGCGTCGGAACTCGATGTCGTCCTCGGGGCTGACCCACACCGTCGTGTGGGCCGCGACTTCGGGCCAGCGCGCGTCGAAGCAGACCCGGTCGGCGTGGAATTCGCTGCGGTAATCGGCCGACGGGTCGGGGGCGGGGTGCTGGGTCAGCGACATCGGACGCGGTTGACGGTCCCAGCGCAGGTGGAAGAAGCTGCCGTTCGCATCGCGCAGGGCATCGTCGCGCCAGCGCGTGAGGCCGGTGCGGCCGAGCCGGCTCCAGCCGGCACCGTTCGGCCGCAGCGAGACCGTATAGCGGCCGTTGCTCAGCAGGTGGGTCGGCGCGATGGCGTCGGTGCCCGGGACGATCTCGCGCACCAGCCCGCCGCCACGCCGCTGCGCGTTCGACGGCGGCGGGGCGAGTGGCGGCGCATGCAGCACCGACACCTCGCGCGGCACCCGCTCGTGCAGCAGCGAGCTCACCGCCTCGAGGTGCGGATTGGCCATGCCCCAGCGCTGCGCGATCCCTCCCTGCAGCAGGTTGGCGAACGCCACCACGCTCATGCCCTGGTGATGCGCCATGAAGGTCTCGACGCGGGTGAAAGGCTCGGCACCGCTCTGGCGTGCCGGGGTGTAGTCGATCGCCTCGATGAAGCCGTAGCGCCCGCGCGCCGACATCCGGTCGAGCCGGCGCAGGTTGTCGACTGCGGCCTGCGGACGCACCTGGGTCGCCAGCGCGGCGGCGTAGGGCGCGACCACCAGTTCGTCGGCCGGCGTGCGGCGCAGTGCCAGGCGCGGCACGCCCTGCGGCGCGTACTGATAGGCCAGGGTGTGATCGCTCGCCGCATAGGCCGACTCGGACATGCCCCAGGGCACGCCGTGCGTGAGCCCGAACGCGATCTGCTCGGTGACCGCGGCATCGCAGGCGTCGCGCAGCACGCTGCCGGGCGGCTCGTCGATGATCAACGTGGGCATCAGGTACTCGAACATCGAGCCCGACCAGGAGCGCAGGGCAGCGTGCGAGCCGACCGCATAGAACGGCCGCCCGAGCGCGGTCCAATGGCTGGTCGGCACGTCGCCGCGGGCAATCGCGAGCAGGCTCGTCAGGCGCGATTCGGAGGCCAGCAGGTCGTAGAAGCTGGCGTCGAGCTGCTGCTCGAGGACTCGCAGGCCGATGTGGAACAGCTGCCGCTTGGGGTGGTACAGGAAGCGGAAGTCGGCTTCCCAGGCGATCTGCTCACAGCGCTGCGCTGCCTCGTTCAGGCGCTGACGGGTGGTGCGCGCGGCGGCCTCGGCACTCGCATCATCGGGCCCCTCGGCCAGCACGTCGCGCTGCGCTGAACGCAGGGTCGAGAGGTGGTCGGCCAGGCGCCAGGCGAGCTTGTCGTGCGGAGTGCGCGCCGCCGACGCGGTGTCATCGGCCGGCAGCTGCGCCGCCACCTCTTCCTCGGCATCGCGCATCATCAATTCGAACTCGTGCGGCGCCTGCCGGCACAGCGCCACCGGGTCGGGCAGCGACATCAGGCGCTCCAGCGCCGCGGTCTTGGAGCGGTCGGCCGAGAGCTGGTGCAGCGCCGGCAGCAGCGCACCGAGGCGCTGGGTCGACTGCGCGAGCGCGCGGCGCAGGGCCAGGTCGTCGAGCGGCGCACGCGCGCGTTCGAGCAAGGCCTGCGCGACCGCCAGCAGGTGGCCGGCGAAGTTACCGCTGTCGACCGTCGACACGTACATCGGCAGCAGTGGCTGGGCGCTCTGGGTGTCGTACCAGTTCAGGAAGTGGCCGCGGTGGCGCTGCAGGCCGCCGAGCGTCGCGAGCGTCGCTTCCAGCCGCGCCAGCATGTCCTGGGTTCCGATCCAGCCGAAATCGCGCGCGCAGGCGGTGGCGAGCAGGTACAGCCCGATGTTGGTCGGCGAGGTGCGGCGCGCAAGCATCGGGTGTGGCGTGATCTGCAGGTTGTCGGGCGGCAGGTCGTGGTCGGCCGGGCCGACGCAGCGCTCGAACAGCCGCCAGGTGTCGCGCGCGACACCTTCGAGATAGATGCGGTCGCGCGGCGCCAACGGCGCGGCCGAGCGCGTCCGGCGCGGCCGGCTGACCCACCAGGTGAGCACCGGCGACGCCGCCCAGACCAGGCACAGCACGAGCGCGAGCGTCGCGTGCGGACCGCCGGCCAGAAAGATCGCCGCGCCGAGGGCGAGCGCGAGGAACGGCACCAGGGCGTGCTGGCGCACCACCGCGGCCAGGTCCTGCGAAGCCGCCGCCTCGGCGCTCGCCGCGGTCGTCCACTCGAGCAGATGACGTCGGCTGACGAAGGTGCGGTACAGCGCCCGCACGATCGCGTCGAGGTTGAGCAAAGACTGCTGCACCAGCTGCGCCAAACCCCACAGACCAGCGCAGACCGCACGCAGCACGTCGGACAGCGCGCCGCGGTAAAAATGACGCATCGCCAGCTCGTCGTGGCTCGGCGCCAGCCCGGCGACGGCGCCCAGCAGCGGGCCGCCGCACAGCGCCGCCAGCACCAGCGCGAGTGCCGCCCAGGGCGACAGCACCGTGCTGCCGAGCGCCAGCGCGAGCGCGCCGAGCGACATCGGCGCCACCAGCGATCGGCGCAGGTTGTCGATCATCTTCCAGCGGTTGATCGCGCGCAGGTCGTAGCGGCCGGCATGCGCCAGCAGCGGCAGCAGCTGCCAGTCGCCGCGGGTCCAGCGGTGCACCCGCGAGGCGGCGACATCGGCGTGGAACGGCGCGTCCTCGATCACCATCACGTCGGTGACCGTCGCGCAGCGGGCGATCGAGCCTTCGAGCAGGTCGTGGCTCAGCACCTGGCCCTCGGGCAGGCGCCCGCCGAGCACGGCATGCGCGGCCTGCACGTCGAACAGGCCCTTGCCACTGAAACTGCCTTCGCGAAAGACGTCCTGGTACACCTCGGAGGTGGCCGCGCTGTAGGGGTCGATGCCGCACTGGCCGGCGAAGAGCCAGTGGTAGAGCGTGACGCGCTCGGGCGGCGGCAAGGGCGTGACGACCCGCGGCTGCAGGACCGCGTAGCCGCCGATGACGCGACGACCGGTCGGATCGAGGCGTGGACGGTTATGCGGATGGGCGGCGACCCCGACCAGCTCCGCCAGGCGGCCGGGCGGCAGGCGGGTATCGCTGTCGAGCGTGACGACGTAGGGCGTACCGGCTGTCAGCTGCGACAGTGCGCCCAGACCGATGAACGCGGGAGGCTGGGTGTGGCCTTCGGCCATTGCCGCGATCAGCTGTTCGAGCTTGCCACGCTTGCGCTCCCAGCCGATCCAGCACTGCTCGCTGTGCGAATAGCTGCGCTCGCGGTGCAGCAGCAGGAAGCGCGTCGGGTCGCCGGGCAGCGCCGGGTGGCGCAGGTTGAGCGTCTCGACCTGCTCGCGCGCCGCCTGCAACAGCGCCGCGTCGTCCGGCTGCTGCTGCGCTGGGGCGTCGGCATAGTCGGTCAGCAGGGCGAACTGGGCGTGGCGCTGGCGGTTGGCCAGGTAGTGCTGCTCGAGACGGTGCGCCAGCTCGCGTCCCGAGTCCGGGCCGGTCAGCATGCCGGGGATCACCACCAAGACGCGCTGGTCGGGGCCGATGCCCGCGGCCAGCGCCAGCCGCGGCAGACGCGTCGGCCGCGCCGACTCGCTGATCAGCCGGTTGATGATGGCCACCACCGCCTCGGAGGCGGGGAACAGCATCAGCAATCCGCCGAGCAGGCTCAGCCACAGCGGCGCACCGTCGCTCGGCAGCGCGGCACTGTGGCGCGCAAGCATCCACGTGACGAGGGCGACCGTGCCGAGCAGGAGTGCGCCCAGGTAGGCCGGCAAGACGCTGCGCCGGCCCAGCTCGCGCCAGGCGATCGAGCTGCGCGGGTGCAGCCCGATCGAGCGCAGCAAGGTGGTACGACCGCGGCCGCGCAGCCAGTAGCTCGGCACGCCGCTCGCCAGGCCGTCCGGGGTCGCGGTCTCGGCGTCGAGTGCGGCGCGGTCGGCGCCGGGCTCGTCCGGGCTGCTGTGCATCAGGTCGAGCAGGGTCTGCGCCACCTCCAGCTCGCCGCGCCGGCTGCGCCGTGCCAGGCGCTCGATTGCATGCAGGGTCTGGTCGCGCGTGTCGTCGCGCTCGGCGGCGAAGGTCGGCGCCGTCATCATCAATCGCATCAGCCCGCTGGTCTCGCCAACCAGGCCGGCCCAGTCGGCGTCGCCGATGCTGCGCAGCGACGAGATCGCGTTGCTGACACTGAGGTTGTCGGCCGCCGCGTCGACCGGCATCTGGCTCTGCACCGCCGCCAGGTCGGGCACCACCTGCGCCAGCCACGCCAGCATCGCAGGGCTGCTGCTCGAGCGGTGCTCGTGCAGGCGTTGCGCCATCTGGCCCAGAAATACCCGCCCGACGCCGCGCCGGTTGAGTCCCACGAGCAGACTCTCGAGCGCTTCCGCGTTGTAGGCATCGATGCGGTCGCAGCACAGGTTGGCGAGTTCGCGCGCGGCCTTGTTGGTCGCGACCCGCTCGGCCAGCCGGCGCAGGTTCTCGATCAGCACCACCCGCAGCGTCGTCGGCAGCGCCCACAGCTCGCCCAGCGTCAGCGGTCGCGTCTCCTGGTAGGCCTGCAGGAAGCGGATCAGCAGTTGCTCGTCGAAGGCGCCATCGGTGTGGGCGACGAACGCCCAGGCCACGCCGTAGATGCGCGGCAGGCCGGCGAGCGGCGGATCCTGCAGCACCGGCAGATCCTGGAAGTAGCGCCGCGGCAGGCCCTCGTGGACCTCCTTCAGCTGCGCTTCGATCAGGTGGAAGTTGTCTAACAGCCATTCGGCCGCCGGGCTCACCTCAAAGCCGGTGCTGGCCTGCTGGCCGATGAACCGGTGCGCCGCCCGCAGGACCCGAATGTTTTCCTTCAGCCGCGGGAAGAAGGTCTCCCAGCGCCGCCAGCGCACCGTCGCGCGGTGGGTCTCGCCGAGGCTGCGGCCGTGCTGGGCGAAGCGTTCGGCGCCGAAGATCTCGGAGCGTATCGGGGGTTCGAGCAGCCCCTGCTCAGGGTCGAGGATCTCCGCCAACGGCGCGGGCGCCTCCGGCACGCGCCGCTGCACTTCCGAGGCGGACATCGGGCGTCACAGCGCGATTGCGCCGACGCCTATCACCAGAGTGGCTACCACCAGCGTGGTCACGAACCGCGGCGCCACGCTGCCATGAAGTGATTCCATCATGCACTGCAGAGAGAACCATCGCCCTCGCTTCACCTGGCACCGGTCGTAGTGTTGACCCAGCGCATCCAGCTCCATCGGAGTGGTATCGGCCGGCTCGGAAAAGGCGGCGGTGGTCCAGCGTTGGCGTACGTCGGAAACGGACATGGAAACTCCAGAGAACAGTAGGACAGGCCGCGTAACCCCCACCCGAACCGGGGATTGCGGAGAAGCAAAAACAGTCCGGAGAGTCTAAAAACATCGGGAAAGTGCGTATGTCGGTGGCCCGCGTCGGCCCTCGTAGGACATTTCCTATCCCGCGCCGACGCCAACACGAAAAAAAGAAGCGCACCGAAGTGCGCTTTCAAAGACCCCACGGAGGGAGACCGCCCGTTGTTACGCAGCGGGGAGCTGCACGGGTAGGGGTCTGGGAGGTAAGGGGGAAACGCGCGAGCGCGGGTCTCAGGTGCGCGGCGGTGTGGATGCCGAGGCGGTCGCCCGCGTCGCCGGACGGCGCAGGACCGCCAGCGCCGACAGCCAGGATTCCATCGGCACATTGGCCGCGAGGCGGGTCGCCAGGCGCGGAATGAAGCCGGCGAGAAGGGTGCGTTTGGCGACCCATCGCCACGGCCCCCAGCGCAGCAGCAGCGCACCGGCCAGGGCCGCGCCGAGCATCAGGGTGACGGGATGTCGCTTCGCGATCGGTGCCACGGCCGAGCGAGACGCATCGGCCATCACCACGCCGACGGCGCGCCACGGGTGGTATTTCCACCAGCTTTGCGCGGTATCGACCACGATGTCGACGCCGGGCAGGTTCAGCAACTTTTCGAGCATCGCCTCGAGCGTCGAGCCCGGCGCGGCGCCGACGGTGGTCGCCAACAGGCGCGGCGGCGGCACCGCCATTGCGTCGATCGACTGCCGTATGTGTTCGCGCGACCGTTCAAGACGCTCGACGGCACTCAACTCTGTAGCGACGGGCGGCTGACCAGCCGACGACGAATCGCTCGCGGCGGAGTCGACTCCGGGATGGGTCATGACGGCACTCATGGTGGAGACGACCTCATGGGTTCAGCTTGCGTTGACTTCGCGCAGCATCGAAATGTCCGCGCTCAACTGTTCGCGGACCTTGTCCAGCGGACCGACGCTCGGCTTACCCTTGGCAGCGAGGAGACATCCCACACCGGCGACGAGGGGCACGAGCGGCCCCACGAACAACGCCCACGGCGCGCGCATGCTGCCTTCGGAGGCGCCCCAGAGCATGAGTGCCACGCCCGAGAGAATGATGCCGATCAGCAGCAGCACGCCGGCGACCGCCATCAGGATGAGGCGCTGCTTGAACGAGTCGGCGGCCGCGCCCACCTGCTCGGAAAGCAGCGCCGCATAGGCCTGCACATGCTCCGCCACCAGATGCGGCTCGCGGGCGATGAGTCGGAACAGGGGATGGATCATGGGCAGGCGGCGGCTCGATGGCGCTGTGGCGGCGGAACGGCGGTCAGGAGCGTGACCGGCCCATCAGGGTGATCAGGCCCATCAGGGCGGCGCCGGTTGCAGCGGCGATCAGCATCGCCTTGATCGGATCGTCCTTGATGTACGTCACGGTGGTGTCGGTCGCCTGCGTCGCCTTTTCGCGCAACTGCTGGGTGCCGTCCTTCACGGCTGCGATGCCACGTCGAGCGGCGTCTTCGGCCTGGGTGGCCAAGCGGTTGATCGTCGGCGCGGCCTGGCTGCGCATGTCCTGGACCTTGTCGGACAGGGTGTCCATCGCCTCATTGGCCATGCGCTGGGTCGACTTGATGGCATCGTCGGCCTTCTGCGTCGCCTTGTCCGCGTAGTCGTTGGCGGTGCTGGTATAGGGTTTGGATTCAGAGGTCGATGCCATGGAGGTTCCTTTTGGTTTGGATAGGTCGAAAGAACGGTGGTCCGGTAGATGCGACCCTCGGTGCAACCGGGGCGCCGGCTAGCCCTTGCGCAGCATGCCGAACAGGAAGCTGGCCACCGCCAGGATGGCGAAGACGATGAACAGTATCTTTGCGATCCCGGCGGCGCCGGCTGCAATCCCACCGAAGCCGAACAGTGCCGCGATCAGCGCGATGACGAAGAAGACGACCGCGTAATGCAACATGTCCGAGCCTCCCTGGAAAGCAGCGAGCGGGAAAGGATCGTTCCCGTTTGTCCGCTTTGTTCACTGCGAAGCGCGAGTGTGCGACGCCTTGCCCGCCAGGCCGATAGGTCGCGTCGCCGAGCCGCTGTCGGTCGACGGTTTGCGACACCGTAGGACGGGGCCGACAGTGTTCTTCCGAGCCGCGGGCGTGGGCCTGCCGGCATAGACTGCCAGCGCTTAGGGAGACCGTCATGCCGCAACGCCGATGCAATGCTGTCCTCGCGCTCACGCTCACGATGGCCCTCGTCGCGGCTCAGGCGCGCCCGACCCGGCCGCCGCCGCAGCCGAGCCCTTCGACGATCGCCCCCGGTTCTTCGCAGACGCCGCAGTTGCCGTCGGGGGCCGACACCGGCATCCCGGGGACCGGCCAGAAGCCGATCTACAGCGGCAACGTGAAGGGTGACAACACGCCGCGCAAGGTCTTGCGGCGACGCGGTGCCGAGCCTGCGGCGAGCGGCGTCATCGGCGATGACCGGGCCGCGGCGCGGGCCGCCTCGCGCAGCGCGGCGCCGGCATCGCGCGCTGGGTCGACGCCGCGCTGAACGCGCTAGGACGCCGGCTCACAACCGGCGGTGCTCGAGCGCCGGCAACTGGCGCCGCAGCGCGGCGATGCGTGCCAGATCCAGATCGGCCATCACGACGCCTTCGCCTTCGGGCAGTTCCGCCACCACCTCGCCCCACGGGTCGACCACCATGCTGTGGCCCCAGGTACGGCGGCCGTTGTCGTGCGTGCCGCCCTGTGCCGGCGCCATCACATAACACTGGTTCTCGATCGCGCGCGCGCGCAGCAGGGTTTCCCAGTGCGCCTGCCCGGTGGTGTGGGTGAAGGCCGACGGCACGCAGATCAGGTCGCACGGCGCATTGCCGCTCAGCGCCCGATACAGCTCCGGAAAGCGCAGGTCGTAGCAGACCGAGAGGCCGACCCGCAGCCCGCCGGCGTCGACGCTGCGCGGCTCGAGGCCGGGCTCGATCGCACGTCCCTCGTCGTACTGCTCGCGTCCGTTGTCGTAGCGGAAGAGGTGGATCTTGTCGTAGCGCGCGGCCAGGGTGCCGTCGGGCGCGTAGACGCAGTTGGCGTTGCGCACGCGCTGCGGATCGTCGGTGCGCATCGGCAGCGTGCCGCCGACGACCCACAACCCGAGCTCGCGGGCGGCGTCGCCGAGCATGCGCTGGATCGGCCCGTCGCCGGCGATTTCCGCGACGTCGAGCTTGTCCCGGTCCTTGCGGCCCATATGGCAAAAGTATTCGGGCAACCCGACCAGTTGTGCCCCGCCCTGCGCGGCCTCGCGCATCAGGCGCCAGGCCACGGCGAGGTTGCGGTCGACGTCGGGGCCGGACACCATCTGCAGCGCGGCGATCTTCATCAGTGATTGCTCCGGAAGTTTCAACGCAGCGGCGCCGGGTTCGACGCGGCGGCCGACGGAACGGACAACTCGGGCGCCGGATCGCCGAGTTTGCGCTGGACGCGCTCGACTTGCGGATCGGCCCACGGCCCGCTGACGCGGAACTCGCGCGTGCCGGCCTGCGCGAGCGGCTTGCGCAGGAAGAGTTGCGCCAGAAAGGTGCCCAGACCGAGCGCCGGGTTGATGACCGCATACGCGAGCGATGCCGTCCCGGCGTTGATCTCCGGGATCACGATCACGCGCAGCGACTGGGTTTCGCGTTCGATGTCGGCGCTGCCTTCCATCAGCACCGCCGCCTGCACGCCGCGCATGCGCAGGTTGTTGGTGCTCGCCACGCCCTGCTCGATCTTCACGTCGCCGGCGACGCTGTCGAATGCAAAGCCTTCCTGGAAGACGTCACGAAAATCGAGCGCCAGCCGGCGCGGCAGCGACTGCAGGCTCAGCACGCCGAGCAGCCGCGCCGCGCCGGGATCGGCCTTCAGGAACTGCCCGGCGGCGATGTCGACAGTGATCTGCCCCGACAGCGAGGCATAGTCGAGCGCCAGCGGCGAGCCGAACCAGGCCAGTTGCCCCGACAGCACGCCCTTGCCGCCGCGGATCGCCTTGGCGGTGCCCAGCCGGTCGAGCAGCGCGCCGCTGTCGGCCACGGCGAGCTTGAAGTCCATCACCGCGCGCCGGCGCTGCGGTGCCGCGCGCGTGCCGATGCCGCTCCAGGTGCCGGTCGCGGTGAGCTGCGCCTCGCGCGACGTCAGGTTCAACTTGCCGAGCTGCCATTCGCGCAGGTTGGCGCTGTTGACACGGTTGGTCGCCTCGATCTCGAGCCGGCCGAGCGCTTTGCCGCGCAGCTCGAACTGCTCGACCACGATGTCGAGCGCCGGCAGGCTGCTCGGGTTCTCGTCGAGCAGGCTGTCGACAGGGTCGACGTCGGTGCGCGGCAGCGACAGCCGCGACAGCCGAGCGACCACGCGTCCGGGCTGGGCCGCGTCACGCGCCGGGCGGTAGTCGACCGTACCGGCCAGCTGTTCGGCCTCCAGGCGCGCGGCCCAGCCGCCGTCGCGACGCGCCAGGGTGCCGGCGAGGCGGGTCAGGCGGCGCCCGCCGGCGTCGAGCTCGCCGACCTTGACGGCGTAGCTGTCGGGTGCGTAGCCGCCGCTCGTCACGCCCTGGACTTCGCGACCGCCGTCGGCACGCGCCAGGGTGTCGGCCCAGGCCTGCCACGCATCGAGGTTCAGCGCCGGCAGCGTGATCGCGGCTGCAACGGCGTTGTTCGTCGACGGCGCCGGGGGCGGCTCGCCGATGCCGATCGCGCCGCGCAGCACCCGCGGCGTCTCGCCGGACAGGTCGCGCAGGTACTGGGCCTGCACGATCGTGCCGAGTTCGACCCGCAGCGTGTCGCGCGCCGTCTTGCCGGGCCCGATCGACTCCGCTGCGAGCTGGGTCTGGACCCGCAGCGCGAGCGGCGTCGGCGCCGCCTTGCGCAGCGGCTCGGGCACGTCGAGCGCCATCCCGACCAGGTTGCTGGTGAGGGTGAACTCCGGGCGCCCGTCGACGAAGCCGAGTGCCAGACGGTAGGCGGCCTGGCCGCTCAAATGCGTTGCCAGCCGCGTCACCGGGCCGAGTTCGCTGGCGCGGCGCAGGCCGTCGGCGCTGGCCGTGCCCTGGCCGGTGAAGCGCAGGCTGGCATCGGCTTGGGTGCCGCCTTCGAAGGTGGCGTCGCCGCCCAGCACCTTGGCGCTCGCGCCGACCACCGTCACGCCCTGCCGGCCGAAGTCGACCCGGCCGCTGGTGCCGGCCAGCAGCGGGCTGTCGGGCGTCAGGCGCAGGTTGTTGCCGGCCAGCGTCACACTGCCCTGGACCTGGCTCTCGGCCAGGTTGTAGAGCGTCAGGTTGAGGCCCAGCTTCAGCTCGGCGCTGCCGGTGGCGCCGGCCTGCACGAGCGCATTGCCGGTCCAGCCGCGCACCGGCGTGGTCTGGACGAAGCGCAGCATGTCGCCCAGCGCCCCGCGCCCGTTGCCGTCGAGGCTCAGCACGCTGCGCGGCCCGAGGTTGGCGATGCCGCCGTTGATGCGCGCCCACTCGACTCCGCCGAGGCGCGCCGTGGCGTCCTTGATGACGAGGCTCGCGCGGTCGATGACGAGCTCGCCGCGACCGTCGGTGAGGACCGGCCATGCCGAGGCAACGGCCGGCGTATCGGGGCCCGCGGCCACCGGCGGCACGTAGGCGAACTCGAGGCCGTCGAAGCGCGCGGCAAGGTGGAACTCGGCGTCCTTCGGATTCCGCACGGCCTGGAACGGAAAGTCCCACAGGTCGCCGCGGACCAGGAAATCGAGCGTGCTCACGTTGCCGGCGCGCACCGCCCGCTCGACATACTGGCGCGCGCCGGCCGGCAGGCGCAGCGGCAGATAGCGCGCGACCCGGGTCGCGACGCCCTGGCGCAGCCGGCCGTCGAGGTCGAGCCGGCCCGGGAAGCGCCCGCCGCGCGCGGTCTCGCTGCCGACGCCGGTGCTCCAGCCGGCGTTGAATTCGCCTTGCGCGTCGCGGTTCGCGAAGCGGGCGTCCTTCACCTGCACGCTGAGGCGCGGGGGATCGCCGGTGCGCGGCGCGGGGTCGATCTTCCAGCTCAGGTCGGCACCCAGTCGGTCGAGTGCGACCGTCGATTCCTCGAACACCCCCGGCAGGTCGATCGCGCCGTCCGCCACCCCGAGCCGCGCCTGTCCGCCGCGCTCGGTCGCATCGAGGCGCAGCGAGGCATTGCGCAATCCGGGGCGGCCGATGGCGCCGGGCTCGGGCGACGCCTGCGAGGCGAGGGTGAGGCCGGCCAGCGCGGCCTTGACCTGGTAGTGCGCCGGCGCGTCGAGCGGCCCGTCCCACCGCACGGCCAGATCGCTCACCACGCCGGCCGGACGCAGCTGCGCCAGCAGGCGGCGCAGCGCGTCGCCCAGCGGCAACTGCGACGCGATGCCGGCGACCAGCCCGATGTCGATCCGCTGCGCGTTGAAGCTGCCACCGGTCGCGGGCGCGGCGTCGCGCTTGAGCCAGCGCAGGTCCATGTCGCCGGCCGGCCAGGGCACGCCGTCGCGGGTGACGAAACCGAACTGCCGGACCCCGATCGAGCCCCCGTCGGCGTCCTGCTGGCCGATGACGCGACCTTGGATCTGCTCGAATCCGAGCGGCTCGACGTTGCTCGCCAGGCGCAGCGTCACGGCCCGCAGCGCCAGGTCGACGGTCGCGCTGCGTGGCTGGCCGTCCTTCACCTCGAACCAAGCGCGCACGGCGCCGTCGCCCTCGGTCAGCTCGAACGGCAGCTCGACGTGGCGGCGCAACTGGCTCAGGTCCGCGCGCGGCAGGTCGGCGTGGGCCTGGCCGCTCCAGCGCCGCCAGTCGCCGGACCGGGCGAGCAGCGGCTGGCGGAACATGCCGGTCAGCGTGAAGCGGTCGCCCCAGCCGGCGTCGGGGGTCGCCGAGAGCCGGATGTCGTGACGGCGCAGGCCGTTGCGCACCACCAGTTCGACGTCGCGCAGCGCCAGCGCCGGAGCCTGCCGCAGCTCGTCGGTCCAGCGCAGCGTCGCGCCCCGTATCACCCATTCGTGCTGCTTGAAAAACCAGTCGCGCGCCGCCCCGTCGACATTGCCGGTGCTGTCGAAGGCGAGCCCGGCGACGTGGATGCGGCCCTGCGCGTCGCGGCGCGCCTCGAGTTCGGCGCCGTCGATATAGAGTTGCTCGAAGCGCAGTTCGAGCGCCAGCAGCGAGCGCGGCGAAATCGCCGCCACCACCCTGGGCAAGGTCAACGCGGGGCGTTGCTGCGCATCGAGCAGGACCACGTCGCGCAACTCGACGCCGGGCACCCAGCCGCCGGTCCGAACCGTCAGTCCGCCGATCTGCACCGGCGTTCCGAGCGCCTGGCTGGCCGCTGCCTGGATGCGGGGGCGCCACTGGTCGATGTGCGGCAAAATCGCCCAATGCAGGACCAACCAGGCCAGCAGCAGCGTACCGACGACGGCGAGCACCAGCACCAGCAATCCGCGCGCCGCACTGCGCCACGGTGTTGCGGGCCGACCGGTCGGGAGGCCTGGCGCAGACGCAGCGTCGATCGCGGGCGGAGAAACTGACATGGATGTTCGGGACAGCGGCAAGGGTTGCGGTAACAAGGGGAAGCACTTGCCGCCGGGCCTGACCGCTTTGCGTGCACCCTCGGCCGTATCGGGTGCGGCGCGGCACAGGACACCGCAGCGCGGCGCGATCGGCCCCGCGGCCGGCCGCCTCGAATCAATCTAGCACAGAGCAGGCCGCGACCCATGGGTTCCGCACCGCCGCCCCGGCTCATGAACGACGCTGCGGCCGAACCGCGGGCCGAGCGGCTCGGCGACCCGTCGGAGTCGCTGCCGGCGGCCGCCGATCACAGTCGATTCGTGCAGCGGATCCGGCGCCGCTACGCGACCGAACTGGGGCTGCTTCCGGCGGGGCTGCCCGGCTTGCCCGACATCGTCGCCCTGGTGGCGCGGCTGCGCGACGGCGGGCGCGCGCTGCCCAGCGCCTTGCGGGTCGCGCGCCAACTGGTGCTGGAGCGGCTGGCGGTGTTCGACGTCGAGTGCGCCGCTCCGCTCGACCACGTCACCGCGGCAATGACCGCGCTGGCCGAGGCCACGCTCGACCTCGCGCTCGCCGACGCCTGCGCCGAGCAGGACACCAAGTGGGGCGTGCCGCGCAACGACCGCGGCGACCGGATCGAGTTCTGGGTCGTCGGCATGGGCAAACTCGGCGGGCGCGAGTTGAACGTCTCGTCGGACATCGACCTGATCTACGTTTACGAGGACCCGGGGCAGACCGACGGTGCGCAATCCATCACCGCACACGAATATTTCTCGCACATCGCGCGCTGCCTCTACACCCTGATCGGCGAGACGACCGAGGACGGCAACGTCTTCCGGGTCGACCTGGCACTGCGGCCGAACGGCAACTCGGGCCCGCCGGTCGTCAGTCTGCCGATGCTGGAGGAATATTTCCAGGTCCAGGGCCGCGAGTGGGAGCGCTTCGCCTGGCTCAAGAGCCGGGTCGTCGCGCCGCTCGCCAGCATCCGGGACGGCCGGGCGCTGGCGCTGCGCGACGCGGTGACGGCCTTCGTCTACCGACGCTACCTCGACTACGGCGTCTTCGAAGGGCTGCGCCAGTTGCATCGCAAGGTCCGCGACGAGGCGCTGCGGCGCGCCGCCGGCCGGCCCGAGCGCGCCAACGACGTCAAGCTGTCGCGTGGCGGCATCCGCGAGATCGAGTTCATCGTGCAGTTGCTGCTGGTGGTGCGCGGCGGCCAGTTTCCCGAGCTGCGCAGCCGCTCGACCCTGAAGAGCCTGGTCAAGCTGACCGGCGCCGGGCTGATGAAGCCGCTCGCCGCGCAGCGCCTGACCGAGGCCTACACCTTTCTGCGCCGGGTCGAGCACCGGATCCAGTTCCTCGACGACCAGCAGACGCACCTGCTGCCGACCCAGGACGGCGACCTCGACTGGATCGCCGCCAGCCTCGGCCTGGCGGGCTGCCACGGCGCGCGCGACCTGCTCGACCTGCTCGGCCAGACCCGCGAATTCGTCGCGACCGAGTTCGACACCCTGCTGCACGACGGCCGGGCGCCGTCCGGCCCGGGCAGCGATTGCCGGGCCTGCGGCGCGGCGCCGCTGCCGGTCGACAGCGAGACCTTCCTCGAGCAGTTGCCGCCCGAACTGGCCGCGCGGGTGCGGCCGATGTGCGAGCGCCCGCGCATCAAGGCGCTGCGCGACGACAGCAAGCTGCGGCTGGCGCGGCTGGTCGCGCGCGCGGCGCAGGCGGTGCGCGAGCAGCGCTGCACGATGGAGGCGGCGCAGCGCTTCATCGACTGGCTCGAGCCGCTGCTGCGGCGCGAGAGCTACCTCGCGCTGCTGGTCGAGCGGCCCGAAGTACACAACCGGCTGCTGCGCCTGCTCGGCCTGGCGCGCTGGCCGATGCGCTACCTGATGCTGCACCCCGGCGTCATCGACGAGCTGGCCGACCAGCGGCTGATCCACGGCCGCTTCGACCCGGCCGAGTTCACCCGCGAACTCGACGACCGTCACCAGGCGTGGGAGAAGTCGGGCCAGGCCGACGAAGAATCCCTGCTCGACACCTTGCGCCGGGCCCACCATGCCGAGGTCTTCCGCACCCTGGTGCGCGACGTCGAGGGCTCCCTCAGCGTCGAGCAGGTCGCCGACGACCTGTCGGCGCTGGCCGACGCGACGCTCGGCTGCGCCATCCGCTGGGCCTGGCGCCACTACCGGCAGGCGCACCGCGCCGAGCCGTGCTTCGCGGTCGTCGCCTACGGCAAGCTCGGCGGCAAGGAGCTCGGCTACGGCAGCGATCTCGACGTCGTCTTCCTGTACGACGACGCCGACGAGGCCGCGCCCGAGGTCTATGCCGGCTTCGTGCGCAAGTTGATCGGCTGGCTGACGGTGCGCACCGCCGCCGGCGAGCTGTTCGATATCGATACCGCACTTCGGCCGAACGGCAACTCCGGTCTTCTCGTCACCTCGCTCGCCTCGTTCACGGCCTACCAGACCGGCCGCGGCAGCAACACCGCCTGGGCCTGGGAACACCAGGCCCTGACGCGGGCCCGCTGGTGCGCCGGTCTGGCCGAGCTGGCGCCTCGCTTCGAGGCGGTGCGGCGCGACGTGCTGGCCGCGCCGCGCGATGCCGCCGCGCTGCGCGTGCAGATCGAGGCGATGCGCGACAAGGTCCGGCAGGCGCACCCGGTGCGCGGCGGGCGCTTCGACGTCAAGCACAGCCCGGGCGGGATGATGGACGTCGAATTTGCGGTCCAGTACCTGGTGCTGGCGCAGGCCGCGCAGCATCCGGGTCTGGGCGAGAACCTCGGCAACATTGCGCTGTTGCAGCGGGCCGAGGCGGCCGGGCTGCTCGGGCCGGGAATCGGCGGCGCCGCGGCCGACGCCTATCGCGAGCTGCGCCGGGCCCAGCACCGCGCCCGCCTCGACGAACAGCCGACCCAGGTCGATCCGGCCACGCTGGCGGACCCGCGCGCGGCGGTGCTGGCGCTCTGGCACGCGGTGTTCGCCTGAAGAGGTGGAGCGTCTTTCGATCATGCCCGGGCATCACGCCACAAGACGCCTGCTCGTCGTTGCAAATGCGCGCCGTGCCCCCAGCCTTGGCGGCGCTTTGCGCCCGGATCAGGCGCCCTGTCGCGCGCTGCCCGGGCAGGCCCGGAAACCCCTGGCCTTTGAGCGCTGAATGACCGTCTCCGACCGGGCCGGTGCCGCCGGCTGGTGTGCCCTGTGCGCGCTCCTGGCGGCGTGCGCCATGCTGGGCTGGAGCCGCGACCGCGCGGCGCTCGACTGGCAGCCGGCGCTCGCCGCCAGTCAGCCGTGGCGCGCCTGGAGCGCCGTCGCGGTCCACTACAGCGCATTGCACCTGGCGGCCAACCTGGCGGGCGCGTTGCTGGTCGGGGCACTCGGATGGACCGCGCGGGTCACGCCGATGGCGGTGCTGGCATGGGCGATCGCCTGGCCGTTCACCCACGCTGCGCTCGCGGTCGAGCCAGCGCTCGTGCACTACGGCGGGCTGTCGGGCGTGTTGCACGCGGGCGTCGCGGTGGTGGCGCTGCACCTGGCGGTGGTCGGCCGGGGCAGCGCCCGCGTGATCGGCGGCGCGCTGCTCGCGGGGCTCGCGGTCAAGCTGCTGTCGGAAGCACCGTGGGCCGGGCCGCTGCGCCATCCGCCGGGTTGGGACATCGCGGTGGCGCCGCTCGCCCACGCGACCGGCGTGGCCGCCGGCCTGATCGCCGAGCTGGCCGTGCTGGGGCTCGGGCGTCGCGCTCGGACCGCGGCGTGATGGCGCGCCGACCTGTAGCGGCGCGGGCCGGCGCCGGCGTATGAGGGCGCGAGGATGAGCGAGCGCCACGACCGGCTCGACCGGCGTGCGGTCGTCCTGCTCGTCGTCTGCTGCTTCCTGTGGGGCCTGAACCAGGTCGCGGCCAAGGCGGCGCTGCCCGAGATCGCGCCGCTGTGGCAGGCCGCCGCGCGGTCGGTGTTCGGGGCGCTGCTGGTCGCGCTGTGGGCGCAGTGGCGCGGCATCGACCTGTTCCAGCGCGACGGCAGCCTGCCCGGCGGGCTGCTGGCAGGTGGGCTCTTCGCCGCCGAGTTCGCCTGCATCTTTGTCGGACTGCAGTACACCGCGGCGTCCCGGATGGTTGTGTTCATCAACATCTCGCCGTTCGTGGTTGCGCTCGGGATGCCGTTCGTGACGCGCGCCGAACGCCTGGAACCGCTGCAATGGCTCGGCCTGGCCCTGGCCTTCGGCGGCGTGCTGTCGGCGTTCGCCGAAGGCTTCGGGCCGGCCTCGTCCGCCGGTCCGCGACAATGGCTGGGCGACGCGCTCGGGGTCGCAGCGGGCGTGTTGTGGGGCGCGACGACGCTGGCGATCCGTGCCACCCGGCACGGCCGGGCCAGTGCCGAGAAAACCCTCGTCTACCAACTCGGCGTATCGGGCGTCGCACTCGTCGCGGCCGCGTGGCTGACCGGTGCCCCGTGGCCGGCCGCGCTGTCGCGCCTGGCCTGGGCGTCGATCCTCTACCAGGTGGTGGTCGTGACCTTCGCCAGCTACCTGGTGTGGTTCTGGATCATGCGGCACTACCCGGCCACCCGGATGGCGATCTTCACCCTGCTGACGCCCCTCTTCGGCCTGCTGCTGGGCGCCAGCCTGCTCGGCGAGGCGATCACCCTGCGTCTGGTGCTGGCGCTCGCCGCGGTGGCCGGCGGCATCGTGCTGGTCAATCGGGGCCGGTCCCTCGCTGGGTAGACTCGCGCACCCTCAACCCACGGCAGACCGCGATGATCACCTTGCACGGCTTCTCAGTCTCGAACTACTACAACAAGGTCAAGCTCGCGCTGATCGAGAAGAACGCGCCGTTCACCGAGGTCGTCACCAAGACCGGCCTGCGCGACGAGGCCGTGCTGTCGTGCAGTCCGCTCGGCAAGATCCCGTACATCGTCACCGAGCACGGTGCGCTGTGCGAGAGCCAGGCCATCGTCGACTACCTCGAGGCGCTGTACCCGAACCCGCCGCTGCTGCCGTCCGATCCGTGGCAGGCCGCAAAGATCCGTGAACTGACGACCTATGTCGAACTGCACCTCGAACTGGTCGCGCGCGAGCTCTACGGCAAGGCCTTCTTCGGCGGCGAGATCAGCGAAGCCAATGCGGCGCGCATCCGCAAGCGGCTCGAGACGAACTTGGCGGCCTTCAAGCGGCTGGCGAAGTTCGATCCGTACCTCGGCGGCGCCACCTTCACCCAGGCCGACATCGCTGCCTGGGTCAGCCTGCCGCTGGTGTCGATGGCGAGCAAGGCGGTCTACGGGGTCGACCTCATGACCGAGGCCGGTATCGACTGGAAACCCTATGTCAAGCGGATCGGCGAGCGGCCGAGTGCGCAGCGCGTGGCGGCCGAACGCAAGGCCGATCAGGAGCGCGCAGCCGCGGCGACGAAAGCCTGACGACGGCGCCAGGCCGGTGTCAGACCGGCAGCGTGGTCGCCGCCTGGCTCTGGATCCGCGCCGTCACTTCCTTGCGATAGCGGTTCAACTCCTGGACGCTTGCGAAGCTGCGTTCCATCAGCAGCCCCATGTTGTGCAGGATGCGGTCGACCACCTTGGTCTCCCAGACCGCGTCGAACTGGATCTGCCGGTCGAGCCAGGTCTCGAGCCACTGCGGGTTCGGCAGCCGGCTTTGCACCGTGTCGCGCGGAAAGAGGCTGACGTTGACATGCAGGTTGGTCGGGTGCAGCGCCTGCGCGGTGCGGCGAGCGCTCGCCATCAGGACCCCGACCTTCGCGAACGCGGCCTTGGCCTCATCGCCGAACTTCTGCAGCGCGCGCTTCATGTAGCGCAGGTAGGCGCCGCCATGGCGGGCCTCGTCGCGCGCCAGCGTCTCGTAGATGGCCTTGATGACCGGCTCCGAGTGCCATTCGGCGGCACGCCGGTACCAGTGATTCAGGCGGATCTCGCCGCAGAAGTGCAGCATCAGGGTCTCGAGTGCGGGGGCCGGGTCGAACTCGAAGCGGACCTCGTGCAGCTCGGCCTCGGTCGGGACCAGCTCGGGCCGGTAGCGGCGCAGGTATTCCATCAGGACAAGCGAGTGCTTCTGTTCCTCGAAGAACCAGACGCTGATGAAGGCGCTGAAGTCGCTGTCGTCGCGGTTGTCGCGCAGGAACATCTCGGTCGCCGGCAACGCCGCCCATTCGGTGATGGCGTTCATCTTGATCGTCTGCGCCTGTTCGTCGCTCAGCTTGCTGGCATCGAAAAGGTCCCAGGGGATGTCCTTGTCCATGTTCCAGCGCACGGCTTCGAGCTGCTTGAAGAGTTCGGGATAAAGCATCGGGTCGGCCTTTCGAGTGCGCGCGAATTCTAGGTCGGTTGCGTGCCGGCCCCGACGTGTCGCCCTTCGGGCATGAGGCGTGGTTTCAGGCCGCCTGCATCCAAACCGCGCGCGGTCGCGTATGCCAGTGCATGCACGCGACCAGACACATCACTTCGCATCCGGCGGCCCGGGCGCATGCGCAACCCGCATCGACCGGCCCGATCGAATCGGTCTCGGCGACGGCCGGCACGGCGTTCCGGTTGCGCAGCCGGTCCCCTCGCGGGACTGAAATCTCCGGGCGGTTTTGCTCTTCCCTCCTCCCTTCCTCGTTTGCGCGGGGGCGCCGCGCGACCTTCTTGTCTTGCCCCCCGGCCCGGCCCGCGCGCGTTGGCGCCGCCCGCGGGCACGGGCTCGCTTGACGATGCGCCGCGTCGCGGTGGTCGGCTCGGGCATCGCCGGCCTGTCGGTCGCCCACGGGCTCGCCGCCGAGGCCCGGGTGACGCTCTTCGAAGCAGGTACTCACTTTGGCGGTCATGCGCATACCGTCGACATCACAGTCGATGGTATTACGCACGGGGTCGACACCGGCTTCTTGGTCTTGAACGAGCGCACCTATCCCCACCTGCTCGCCCTGCTGGCGCGGCTGGAGGTGCCGATCGCCGCCTCGGAGATGTCGTTCTCGGTCCAGGCCGACGCCGGACTGGAGTGGAGTGGCAGCAACCTCGACGGCGTCTTCGCGCAACGCGGCAACCTGCTGCGCCCGCGCTTCTGGGCGATGTTGCGCGACATCCTGCGCTTCAACCGCCGCTGCACCGCGCTCGCGCTGGCCGGCAGCGATGCCGCGCTCGACGCGTCGATCGGCGACTTCCTCGACCGCGAGGGGTACTCGGTGGCATTTCGCGACTGGTATCTGCTGCCGATGATCGGCTGCATCTGGTCGTGTCCGACCGACCAGATGCTGCGCTTTCCGATCGCCACGCTGATCCGCTTCTGCCACAACCACGGTTTGCTGCAGATCAGCGATCGGCCGCAGTGGTACACGGTCGCCGGCGGGTCGCGGCGCTACGTCGAGCGGATGCTGGCGGTCATTCCGGACGCGCGCCTGAGTACGCCGGTGCGACAGGTGCGACGCGTGCCGGCCGACAGCGCCGATGCCGGCGTCTGGGTCGCCACCGACCACGGCAGCGAGCGCTACGACGAGGTCGTGTTCGCCTGCCACACCGACCAGGCGCTGCACCTGCTCGAGACGCCCACGCGCAGCGAGCGCGCCGTGCTCGGCGCGATCCGCTACCAGCCGAACCGCGCACTGCTGCATACCGACGCCTCGCTGCTGCCGAAGCGCCGGCGCGCGTGGTCGGCGTGGAACTACCAGCGAGGGGCCGCGGCAGACGGCGACGGCGCGGCGGTCTGCCTGCACTACTGGCTCAATCGCCTGCAGCCGCTGCCGTTCAGCACGCCGGTCATCGTCTCGCTCAACCCGCTGGTGGCGCCGCGCGACGCAACCATCCACGGCGAATTCGACTACGAGCACCCGGTCTTCGACCGCGCCGCCATCGCGGCCCAACAGCGATTGCCGGAGATCCAAGGCAGCGCCCACACCTGGTTTTGCGGCGCCTGGACCCGCTATGGTTTCCACGAGGACGGGCTGGTGTCGGGACTGGCGGTGAATATCGGACTGCGCAACGCCTGGGCCGCGGCCGACGCGGGCCGGCGGGTGGCGGCATGACGGCGGTCGGCGCCGGCCTGCCGATCGACGCCGCCCCCGCAAGCCCGGACTGGGCGCAACCGCAGATCGGCGTCGGGCGGGTCCACCACGCGCGCTTGCGGCCGGTCGTGCACCGCTTTGCCTACGCGACCTATTTCCTGATGCTGCCGATGCGCCGGCTGCGCGCCGCGCCGGTGCCGGCGCTGGCCCGCAACCGGTTCGGGCTGGTCGCCTTTTATGACGCCGACCACGGCGACGGGCGCGCCGACAGCCTGGCCTGGCTCGAGTCGATGCTCGCCGTGCATGGCGTCAGCGACGCCGGTGGCGAGGTCTGGCTGCAGTGCTATCCGCGGGTGCTGGGCTACGTCTTCAAGCCGGTCAG
>JBDSZM010000009.1:0-14938 GCA_039925165.1 Burkholderiaceae bacterium | reverse complement strand
TGCACAACGCGCTGGTGCTTTTCAACCCGGCGCCGGTCACCTGAGACCGGCCCGAGGCGGGCGTCGGCATCGGGTCGGTCAATCCGTGACGGGTTCGTAGCGCAGCCGGGTCACGCGGTCGAGGTTGGTGCCTTCGATGCGTATCAGCTTGGTCGGGCCGGCGCGGCTCGGGGCGTGCAGGTCGCCCTCGTTGTAGACGTGCGCCAGGCCCGGCGTCAGCGTGTAGGCGTGCAGCCGCCGCACCTGATGCGGCGTGCCGCCGGGGCCAGGGTCGACGCGCGCCCAGTCGGTCATCACGGTCTCGCCCTCGGCCTGGCCGTAGATGGCCCATGACGGCCCGTGGTCGTGCGGCGGGCTGCTCTTCGCGTCGGCATAGCGATGCGCCAGGATGCAGAAACCGAGTTGCGGGTCTTCGTAGACGATCCTGCGCTCGGGCGCATCGGCGTCGAACAGCGGCTCGACGAAGCCCGGGTCGCGCAGCGCGGCGCGCAGCAGATCGGCGACCCGCTCGCGGCCGGCCGGTCCGTCGTCGGCCTGCAGCGTGTCGCGGACTTGGGAGGCGAAGGCATCGAGGGAGCGAGTCATGGCGGTCTGCGCATCGACGCGTGGCTGAGAGGCTTGCACTATAGGAGTTCGGGGCGACCCGGCGACGCCGGGGCGGTGCCGGGTGCGGTTTGGCGCGCTGCAGCGCCGGCGCGGTCAGGGGCGCGGCGGATGGCCGGGTCGCACGCGGACCTTGGTCGCCCTTCCGGTCGGCGCGAACAGCACCACCAGCTCGGTGGCGCTGCGCGGCGTCGGGTCGGGTCCGCGCCATCGATAGAGCCAGACCTCGTAGCCGCTGTCGAAGGGCAGCACGATGGCCGGTCCGAGCGCCGCGGCGACTTCGGCTTTGGTGCTCCGACCGAGGGCGATGCGGTCCAGCGCGGCTTGCGGCGTGAGCGAACCGCCGGCCGGCGTGCGCACTGTGCCGGCACCGCCCGCCGCACGGTCGACCGCGGCGGGACCCGCGCAGCCCGCCAGGCCCAGGCCCATTGTCAGGACCGCGGCGCCGAGCCCGCATCGAACTCGTGCCGACCTCATGGGTGATCGTCCATGTACTCGAACTCGACCCGCGTGTCGTCGGGCCAGCTCCGATCGCCGAGCGGCAGGAAGTAGGTGCGATCGACCAGCATCTCGCAGTCGCAATACGGCAGGTCACCCGGCAGCCCGGGGTCGTCGCTGGCCATCGCATACAGCTGATCGATGGGCAGCACTTCGCGCCGCGCGCCGTCGACCAGCGTCACGCTGAAGAGCGGCCGCTCGGCGAAGTAGAGGTAGCGCGCGTTGATGCGGTCGCAATAGGTCCGCGGGTCGGTGAAGAGGTTGGCGATGCGCGCGAGCGGGCTGTCGTTCGATACCAGCCCCGACGCCAATCCGACCTGGCACTCGAGGCGCAGATCGCCGAGCCGCCGCGTCCCGGGCGGCAGGCCCGGGCTGCGGATCTCGGTCCGCCACGTCATGCTCAGGCGCTTGCGGTTGGGTGAGACGACCGCGTCTTCCTGCAGCGCCCGGCGGTCGCGTTCGAGCACGAACGTGTGATCGGCCGCGATCGGAACTTCGTACGAAAAGGTGTTGCCGACCACCTCGAGCTGGATGCGGTCCATGTCGGTGCCGGGTTTGCGGGGCAGCAGCTTGAAGCGCAGCGTCGCGTTCGGTGCCGTGACGTCCCGGGCGCGCTCGAAGGCGTCCATGCCCTGGACCATCTTGCGCAGCGACTTCTCGACCGGGTCGCTGGCCTGCGCGGTCACGGTGACCGGCGGCAAGGTATTTCGCGGCCGCTCCTGTGCGGCCACCCCGGCGCCGATCCCCACCCCGACCGCGAAAAACACGCCGCGCAGGGCACAGAGTGGCCCGCGGGACAGGGACAGGGGCATCATTGCCGGCAGCGGCCGCACCGCCATGCGACGGCAAGGCGGCTGCGCCATCGGTCAGCGCTTGTTCTTGTCGACCTCGTTGCCGATCACGCCGCCGACGGCCGCGCCACCGACCGTTCCGATGGGACTGCCACCGGTCAGCACCGCGCCGGCGACTGCGCCCACACCCGCGCCGGTGACGACGCTGCGATCGCGACTGGACATGCCGGCGCAGCCGCCGAGGGCGACCAGGGCGACGACCGTCAGGCTGCTGGCTGCAAAGGATTTGATGGTGTTCATGGTTTTGCCTTTCAAGCGAGGGTTGTCGGGCGCCGCAGCGCCAGGAATGTGTCCTTTCGGTACGCCTGCCGAGCTTACGGGCGCGCCGCGGTCACCCTGTGGGCTGGCGGCGGCTTCGCATGTAGGAGGAGGCGATTCCACGGCGGGGTTGGACGCCCCGTCGCGACGGCCATCGCATCGCCCGGTGCCGCGGCCGAACGACGCGCGACCGGCGGTTTGGAAAACGGCGCCGGCACGGGCAAGATCGCCATCCCTGAAACCGAGACGGCCCGTCGCATGACCGCATCCTCCACGCCCTCGATCACCGCGCTGCGCGTGATCCCCGTCGCCGGGCGCGACAGCATGCTGCTCAACCTGAGCGGCGCTCATGGCCCGTTCTTCACCCGCAACCTGCTGATCCTGACCGACAGCGCCGGGCGCACCGGCGTCGGCGAGGTGCCGGGCGGCGAGAAGATCCGCAAGACACTCGAAGACGCGACCCCACTGATCGTCGGCCAGCCGCTCGGCTCGCAGCAGCGGCTGTTGCAGGAGGTGCAGACCGCCTTCGCC
This sequence comes from Burkholderiaceae bacterium, assembly GCA_039925165.1. Classification (GTDB taxonomy): domain Bacteria; phylum Pseudomonadota; class Gammaproteobacteria; order Burkholderiales; family Burkholderiaceae_C; genus JBDSEG01. The sequence goes on along the minus strand of JBDSZM010000009.1, from coordinate 12,197 downwards.
GACCGCGACAGCGGCGGCCGCGGCCAGCAGACCTTCGACCTGCGCACCACCATCCACGCCGTCACCGCGATCGAGTCGGCGCTGCTCGACCTGCTCGGCCAGCACCTGGGAGTGCCGGTCGCGGCGCTGCTCGGCGAGGGCCAGCAGCGTGATGCGGTCGAGATGCTCGGCTACCTGTTCTATGTGGGCGATACCGGCAAGACCGACCTGCCATACGTCAAGCCGGGCGACGACCCGCAGGCCGAGGTCGACTGGTTCCGCCTGCGCCATGCCGAGGCGATGACGCCGCAAGCCATCGTCCGGCTCGCCGAGGCGGCACGCGAGCGCTACGGCTTTGACGACTTCAAGCTGAAAGGCGGGGCGCTGCGCGCCGATGCAGAGATCGAGGCGGTGGTCGCGCTGCACGAACGCTTTCCGCAGGCCCGTGTCACCATCGATCCGAATGGCGGCTGGCGGCTCACGGATGCGATCCGCCTGATGCGCGACCTGCGCGGCGTGGTCGCTTACGCCGAGGACCCGTGCGGCGCCGAGGACGGCTACTCCGGGCGCGAGGTGATGGCCGAGTTCCGGCGCGCGACCGGCCTGCCGACCGCGACCAACATGGTCGCGACCGACTGGCGGCAGTTGATCCACGCGCTCGCGCTGCAGTCGGTCGACATCCCGCTCGCCGACCCGCACTTCTGGACCATGGCCGGCTCGGTCCGCGTTGCCCAGACCTGCCGCGACTGGGGCCTGACCTGGGGCTCGCACTCCAACAACCACTTCGACGTCTCGCTCGCGATGTTCACCCACGTCGGCGCCGCCGCTCCCGGGCGGGTGACCGCGATCGACACCCACTGGATCTGGCAGGACGGCCAGCGGCTGACGAAGGACCCGCTGCAGATCGTCGGCGGCCATGTGCAGGTGCCCAAGCAGCCGGGCCTCGGCGTCGCGCTCGACATGGCCGAGGTCGAGAAGGCGCACCAGCTCTATCTGCAGCACGGCCTCGGGTCGCGCGACGACGCGATCGCGATGCAGTCCCTGGTGCCTGGCTGGACCTTCGACCCGAAGCGGCCGGCGCTCGACCGCTGATCGGCAGCCGGCGCGGCGCGACCGGTCCGCCCACCGGCGCGCGCAAGGGTCGCGCGCTGCGCCGTGGGCAAGCCTGCAGGCGGCCCGCGCTGCGCCGCGCTCTCGACCCGACCGCCGGAACCGCACGCCAGAATGGCGCGATGACGAGCCCTTCCACCCCCTGCGCGCCGTCGGCGCGGAGCACCCGCTTCACCCGCGAGGGCGTGCGCCGCGGCTTCATCGCGGCGCAGCCGCTGGCGATCGGCGTGGGGATCTACGGCGTCACCTTCGGCCTGCTCGCGCTCGGTTCCGGCCTCACGGTCCTGGAGGCGATGCTGATGAGCGCCAGCGTCTATTCGGCCTCGGCCCAGGTGGCCGCGGTGGGCGCGCTGGCGCAGGGCGCCGGGCTGCTGCTGTGCGTCACCACCGTGGTCCTGCTGAACGCTCGCTACCTGCTCTACGGCGCGACCTTGCGGCCCTGGCTCGGCGGCGCGCCGGCGAGTGCAGCCTACGGCAGCCTGTACCTGCTCGGCGACGGCAACTGGCTGCTGTCGATGCAGGCCCACCAAGCCGGCGAGGACGACGCTGGCTTCATCCTCGGCTCGGGGCTCGCGACTTTCCTGCCGTGGCTCGCCGGCACGCTGATCGGCGGGTGGGTCGGTCATGGCATCCCGGGCCCGCGGGCGCTCGGTCTCGACTTCCTGCTGGTCGCGTTCTGCGCCGCGATGCTGGTCGGCATGCTGCGTCGCCACGCGAGCCGTGGACCGCTGCTGGCGGCGGCGGTGGCGGCGCTGGTCGCCGATCGATGGGCGCCGCCCGGCTGGGCGGTGGTGGCCGCCGGCGTCGCGGGGGCGATGGTGGCCGGCGTGCAGCACCGCAACGCCGCCGCGCCGGACGCCGCGCCATGACTCGCGCCGTGCCCGATCTGCTGTGGATGCTGCCGGCCCTCGCGCTGGCGGCCTACGCCTGCCGCGCCGGCGGCTTCTGGCTGATGCGCTTCGTGCCGCTGACGCCGCGGGTCGAGGCCGCACTGCGGGCGGCGCCGGTGGCCGTGATGGCCGGCGTGGTCGCACCGGCGGCGGTGCACGGCGGGCCGCCGGAGTGGGCGGGCCTGGCGGTGGTCGGCGCGGTAATGGCCTGGCGCGGCAACGACGTGGTGGCGATGCTGGCCGGCGTGGCCGCGGTGGCACTGGTGCGCGGCGGCTCCTGATGGCTCGACCGGTTCGCATGAGCTCGCCGGGTCGCCCCAAGGTCGAACCGGAATGCGCAGCACGAAGTAGACCCGTGGGCCCGCGACGACGCTGCGCCGCGCCTCGCGGCGGGCTGCGCCACGGCGTCGCACGCGCGTTGATGCCCGAGGCGGTCCGGCGGCTCGGGCGACCGCGCCGGCCGATGTTTTGGGCGCGTGCCGCCGAGCGGCCCAACCGGCGAAAGGCGTCACCAGGAACCCGGCCAGCGCGGCCCCGGCGACCGCCCCGCGCAGCACCCGGCCTGTCGCAAAGCGGTCGGCCGCTGGGTGACGAAGGTCGCTGGCCGCGAAGACACTTTGGCAGTGGCCGCAGCCGCCTGCGGGTGGCCATGTCGGGCACCGCCGGCGCAGCGATCAGCGTCGAGAGCGCGTCTCCGTCCGCTCGGCTCGCCGGGCACGCGGGCATTTCATTACGGGCACCTCAGCGTCGCCATCGGGAACCTCCGCGGCCGCGTTGTAAGGACGGAAGGATTTGCGCTTTGCGTCGCGGATGGCAAGTGCCCGGCGCTGCGCCGGCCGGTTCAGCGCCGGCTCGACGGGTCGGGGGCGGCAGGCATCAGGGCGTCGAGTTGGGCGCGCGTGGGCAAGCCGTCGCAGTCGCCCGGAAAGCCGACCACGCGGGCGCCGATGGCGTTGCCGCGCGCGGCCGCGCGGGCCGGCGGCAGGCCTTCGAGCAGACCCGAGATGAAACCGACCGCGTAGCCGTCGCCGGCCCCCACGGTGTCGACCACGCGCGCCGCCGGCACGCCGGCGACGGCCACGCCGCCGGCCGCGGTGGCGCACCAGGCGCCGCCGGCACCCAGCTTGACGACCACCCCGGTCACCCCGCGGTCGAGGTACCAGGCCGCGATGCCCGGTGGATCGTCTCGCCCGGTCAGCAGTCGGCCTTCGGCGAGGCCGGGCAACATCCAGTCGGCCAGCACGGCCAACCGGTTCACGCCGTCGATCATCTCGGCCTGTGAACGCCACAGGCTGGGACGCAGGTTCGGATCGACGCTGACGCAGCGGCCGGCCCCGCGTGCGTCCTGCGCGAGGGCGTGGACGAGCTCGCGCGCGCTCTCGGACAAGGCCAGGCAGATGCCGGTCAGGTGCAGGTGCCGCGCACCGGCCGCGTAGTCGCGCCGGGCCGGGCCGGGCGCCAGGTGGCTCGCCGCCGATCCGCGCCGGAAGTATTCGGTTCGCGGATCGCTGCCGTCGTCGCTGCGCGACTTGAGCATGAAGCCGGTCGGGTGCGCGGGGTCGATCTCGACCTGGCTGCGGTCGATCCCCTCGCCGTCGAGCACGTGGATCAACTGGCGGCCAAAGCTGTCGTCGCCGAGCCGGCTGATGTAGCCGATCCGCAGACCGAGGCGGGCCAGTCCGATCGCGACGTTGAGCTCGGCGCCGGCGCTGCCGCGCGTGTAGTGGTCCACCGCCTCGAGCGGGCCCGGCCGGTCGGCGGCGAACAGCGCCATCGCCTCGCCGACGGTGACGACATCGAGCGGCAACCCGGGCATCGGTCGGAACGAAGCTCAGTCGAAGCTGAGCAACACCTTCATGGCCTGCGTGCGGTCGGCCGCCAGCGCAAAGGCACGGCCGGCGTCTCGGTAAGACAGGGTGGCCGAGATCAGCGGCGTGAGGTCGACCAGACGCTGGTTGATCAGGCCAACCGCGACCGCGAACTCGGCGTGGAAGCGAAACGCGCCACGCAGGTCGAACTCCTTCGCCACCACGGTGTTGAGCGGCAGCGTCATCTCGCCGCCCGACAGGCCGAGCTGCACCACCACGCCGCGCGGCCGCAGCACGTCGAACCCGCCGCGCAGCGCACGTTCGTTGCCGCTGCACTCGAAGAGGACATCGAAGTGCCCCTTGTCGGTGGCGTAGCGCGCCAGCGCCTGCGGGTCCTCGGCGACGTTGAGGGCCTCGTCGGCCCCGACCCTGACGACCTTGCGCAACGGCTGCGCTAGGACGTCGGTCGCGACGATGTGGGTCGCGCCGGCGCGCCGTGCCGCGATGACGACCAGCGCGCCGATCGGCCCGCAGCCGGTCACCAGCACCGAGCGTCCGAGCAGCGGCCCGGCACGCTCGACCGCGTGCAGCGCAACCGCCAGCGGCTCGGCCATCGCGCCTTCGGCATCGCTCACGCCGTCGGCGAGCGGGTGCGCCTGGTCGGCCTCGATCACGATCTCCTGGCGGAACGCGCCCTGCACATGCGGCATGCGCATCGCGCTGCCGTAGTAGCGCATGTCCAGGCAGTGGTTCTGCAGCCCGCGCTGGCAGTAGACGCAGCGCCCGCAGGGTCGGCTCGGGCAGACCGCGATCCGGTCGCCGACGGCGAGTCCGGACACGTCGGCGCCGACCGCGTCGATCGTGCCCGCGACCTCGTGGCCGAGCACCATCGGTTGCTGGATCCGGATCGTGCCGAAGCCGCCGTGTTGGTAGTAGTGCAGGTCCGATCCGCAGATGCCGCCGGCGCGCACCCGCACCCGGACCTGGCCGGCGCCCACCGCGGGGGTCTCGACCGCTTCAACCCGCAGGTCGCCGGCGGCGTGGATGACGAGGGCTTCCATCGTGCGGGCTCGGGTCGCTGGTGTCGGGTTCAAAGCACGGCCAGCCAGCCGCCGTCGACATAGATGATCTGGCCGTTGACGTAGTCGGAGGCGGCGGACGACAGGAAGATGGCGGTGCCGACGAGTTCGTCCGGGGTGCCCCAGCGTTGCGACGGGTTGCTGGCCTTGACCCAGGCGTCGAAGGCCGGATCGGCGACCAGCGCCTGGTTCATGTCGGTGACGATGTAGCCGGGCCCGATCGAATTGGCCTGGATGCCGAACCGCGCCCACTCGGCCGCCATCGCCTTCGACAGCAGCTTGATGCCGCCCTTGGCCACCGCATACGGCGCGATGGTGGCGCGCGCGGCCGCACTCGTGAGCGAACCGATGTTGACGATCTTGCCGCCGCTCCCGCGCTCGATCATGCGGCGCGCCGCGGCCCGCCCGACCAGGAAGGCGGCCGTCAGGTTGGTGTCGATCACGCGCTGCCAGTCGGCCAGCGCCAGATCGAGCATCGGCGCGCGGTGCTGGATGCCGGCGTTGTTGACGAGGATGTCGATCGCCAGGCCCTGGCGATCGAAATCGGCGAAGGCGGCGAGCACCGAGGCTTCGTCGGCGACATCGAACGCGGCGCCATGGCAGCGGTGGCCGGCGGCCTGCAGACGGGCGCGCGCGGCCTCGACCGCGTCGGGCTGGCGGCTGTTGACGATCAGCGTCGCGCCCGCCTCGGCCAGTCCGAGGGCCAGTGCCTCGCCGATGCCGCGCGTCGAGCCGGTCACCAGGGCGGTGCGGCCCGACAGATCGAAGCGTTTGCTGGCCATGTTGGGTCCGGTGGTGGGATCCGCAATCTAGCAGCACCGCGAGGACGCGGACCGGCGGCCAGGGCCGGTCGCCCCTCAGGCCCGTCGGTCAGGCGTCCTCGGGGGTCGACCTTGCGCAGAGTTCGGGCAGCGCGGTCAGACGTCGACGATCCCGGCGAAGCCGCCGTAGATCATCCGTTTGCCGTCGAACGGCATGTCCTTCATCTGCATCCGAGGGTCCTCCATCACCTGCTTCATGCCTGCGTCGCGCACGCTGCGCGACGGCCACTCGATCCATGCGAAGACGACCGTTTCCTCGGGCTTGCGCTGGACCGCCATCGGAAACGAGGTCAGCTTGCCCTCGGGCACGTCGTCGCCCCAGCATTCGACGACGCGCAGCGCGCCGTGCTCCTTGAAGACCGCCGCGGCGGCCTGTGCGTGGCTGCGGTAGGTCTCGCGCTGTAGGGTGGTGACGGCGACGACAAATCCATCGACATAGTTCATGGCTCGTTCCTCGAAGTGGAAAGGGACGGGGCTCGATCATCGTTGCCCCTGCACACTGGACGACCGGCGGGCCGCGGATTCGACATGCCGTGCAAAAAAATCCAAGCGCGACCCCGTCGTATAGCGAGCCGGGTCGAATGCTCCAACGCTTCGTCGCCGCGCGCAGCATCCTCGCATCGTCCTGCGGCACAGTGCAGGCCTGCGGGCAGGTCGCCCGGACGCAACGTCGAGGAACCCATGTCCATCACCTGTTTCATCCGTTACCAGATCGATCCCTTCCAGCGCGACGCATTTACCGCCTATGCGCACGCGTGGACCGAAATCATCCCGCGCTGCGGCGGCGACCTGCGCGGCGACTTTTTGCCGCACGAGGGCAGCAACGATATCGCCTGGGGGCTGATCGGCTTCGACAGCCTGGCGGCCTACGAGCGCTACCGCGGCGTGCTCAAGGCCGATCCGCAGGCGCGGGCCAACTTCGAGCGCGCACGCACCGGCCGCTTCGTCCTGCGCGAGGAGCGCAGCTGGCTCGAAGACGTCGACGCCACGATGGCGATCGCGCGCGAGGTGACGCCGTGATCGCGGTCATCTTCGAGCTCGAGCCACGCGAGGGCAGCGCGGCGCGCTACTTCGAGCTGGCGGCGGCGCTGCGGCCGGCGCTCGAGGCGACCGATGGTTTCATTTCGATCGAGCGCTTCGAAAGCCTGTCGCGGCCGGGCCGTTTCCTGTCGCTCAGCCTCTGGCGCGACGAGGCGGCGGTGCGCGCCTGGCGTTGCGACGGCACGCACCGCGCGGCCCAGCAGGAAGGCCGCAGCAGCGTGCTCGCGGGCTACCGCTTGCGCGTCGCAGCGGTGCTGCGCGACTACGGGCGGGACGACCGCGCCGAGACGCCGCTCGATTCGCTGTCGGCGCTGGTCTGAACCGGCCGTCGCCGCTTTGAGGTCACGGCTTGCAGGTCGCCGTCCCCGCGCACTCGTCAGAATGCAGCCAGCGTGCGGCGCTCCGCACTGGGGAAAGCCGCGATGCCGTACACGCCTGAACAACGCCGCGCGCTGCGCGCCGACTGCGACCTCGTGCTGCACGATGTGCTGGCCCCGACGCCGGCGCAGGAGTTCGCGGCGATGGCGCTGTGGTGCGAGCGCCATGGCGTCGCGCACGACGACTACGGCGACGGTGCGCTGGTCGGCGACTTCGAACGCAAGATCGCGGCGCTGCTCGGCAAGGCCGAGGCGGTCTTCATGCCGAGCGGGATCATGGCGCAGACCGCGGCGATCGCGGTCTGGACCGAGACCGCGCGGCTGCCGCGCTTCGGCCTGCACCCGACCTCGCACCTCGCACTGCACGAGGACGAGGGCTACGCGGCGCTGCTCGGCCTGCACGCGGTGGCGCTCGACGACCGGCTGCGTCCGCTCTTGGCGCGCGACCTCGACGCGAGCCCTCAGCCGATGGCCTGCGTACTGGTCGAGCTGCCGCTGCGCGAGGTCGGCGGGCTGCTGCCCGACTGGGACGAACTCGAGGCGCTGGTGGCCGCGGCGCGCTCGCGCGGCATCCCGTTGCACATGGACGGCGCGCGGCTGTGGGAGAGCGTCGCGCACTACGACCGCAGCCATGCCGAGGTCGCGGCCGGTTTCGAATCAGTCTATGTCTCGGTCTACAAGGGCATCGGCGCGCTCACCGGCGCGTTGCTGGCGGGCAGCGCGCCGTTCATCGGGCAGGCCCGGTTGTGGCGGCGGCGCCTGGGCGGCACGCTGTATCACCTGAGCCCGCTGGTCGTCTCGGCGGCCATGCGTTTCGACGAGCGCCTGGCCCTGATGCCGGCGTTCCACCGGCGCGCGATCGAACTGGCCGTCGGGCTGCGCGGCATGGCCGGGTTGCGGGTCCAGCCCGAGCATCCGCACACCAACCTGATGCACCTGTACTTCGACGCGCCGGCCGAGGTGGTGATGCAGGCGCGCGATGCGATCGCGGCCGAGTCGCGCTGCTGGCTCTTCGGCAACGTGCGGCCGGCGCCGGTGCCGGGCTGGAGCCTGACCGAGCTGTACGTCGGCGACGGCCTGCTGGCGGCCGACAACGCGCGCGTGCTGCCGCTGTTCGAGCGGCTGCTCGCGGCGCTGCGCCGCGCCGGCCGCGACGCTCAGCCGGCCGCGACCGGGCCGGCGCCGTAGCCCGACTGCGTCGGCTCGAGCGGCACGAACAGCCACAGCATCAGGTACACCAGCGCGCCGACGCCGCCGCACAGCACGAACAGACCGAAGGCGAAGCGCCAGATCCAGGCTGCCGCGCCGGTCGCCTCGGCCAGTCCGCCGCAGACGCCGCCGATCCAGCGGTCGCGGCGGCTGCGCTGCAACCGGTTGACCGCCGACACGGACGCATCGAGGCCGCTGCGCCCGGCCTGGCCGAGAACGCGCGCCTTCGCCTGCGCAAACTCGGTGTCGTTCAGCGCGCCGCGCTGGTGCAGGGTGGTGAGTTGTTCGAGATCGTCGGCGAGGCTCATGGCGGGGCTCCGTGGCGAAGCGGGGCTTAGTGGTGATGAATCGGTCGGTCAGCGTGCCGCGGCCGGGGTGCGCGTGCCGACCACCACGACCAGCGGCAGATGGATCACGGTGATCGTCTTTGCGGCCGACGTGGGGGCGGTGCTGTCCGGGGCGCGGCCGTTGGCGGCCAGCGCGAGCGAGCCGGTGGCGAGGATGGCGAAGGCGGTGGCGGCGGCGGTGAGTCGGATGATCATGGCGTGCTCCGATGTGGGCGGGTGTCGATGGCTGGACTCTAGGCAGCGTCTGCGCCCCTGCCCAGCGCCTCGCGACGGGACGCCGTGCGGCGCGGACGAACTGCTGCGGGCGGTGACGAACGTCGGGCTGTCGCACGTCGGGCTCGCACGGCGGGATTCGCAGGTCGGACTCGCACGTCTGGATTTGCACTTCTGGATTCGCACGGCGGGCAGCCCGACCGCATCGGGAGTGCCGCACCGCGCACTTCTATACTGGCCCGGCCATGGACCACCGACCGCCCTACACCGCCTCGCCACCCCGCGCCATCGCACCGCTCGAGCAACGCGTGGCCGCGGTCGAAGCAGCCTTGCAGGCGCGTGGCCTGAAGGCGGCCGAGGCGATCGATGCGCAGGCGCGTCTCGTCGACGAGGAATGGCTGCCGGCGCGTGGGGCGCGGGTGGTCGCCCGGGCCTGGACCGACCCGGCGTTTCGCCAGCGGCTGGCCGAAGATGGCCGGGCCGCGGTGATGGAACTCGGGATCGCGATGCCGCGTCATCACCGGCACCTGGTCGCGCTCGAGAACACACCGCAGGTCCACAACGTCATCTGCTGCACGCTGTGCTCGTGTACTGCGTTCACCGTCATCGGCCTGCCGCCGGACTGGTACAAGGACCTCGAGTACCGCGCCCGCGTGGTCCGCGAGTCGCGCACGGTGCTGCGCGAGATGGGCCTGGCGCTGGCGCCGCAGGTCGATGTGCGGGTCTGGGACACGACCGCCGACACCCGCTACATGGTGCTGCCGCAACGCCCGCCGCACACCGCGGGCTGGACCGAAGACGCGCTGGCGACGATCGTCACCCGCGACGGAATGATCGGCGTCGCGGCGCTCTAGGCAACATCGATCGGCGCGACATGGACGGCATCCACGACCTCGGCGGCAAGCAGGGCTTCGGGCCGGTGCGCTACGGACCCGACGCGCCGGCGTTCCACGCGGCCTGGGAGCGCCGTGCCAATGCCTTGTATGGCCTGGCGGTACAACTCGGCATCTTCAACATGGACGAGTACCGCCATGCGATCGAGCGCATGGCGCCGCGTCACTACCTGGGCGCCGGCTACTACGAGCGCACGCTGACGAGCCTCGCGACGCTGCTGGTCGAGAAGGGCCGGGTGCCGCGCGAGGAACTGGAGGCGCGCGCGCAGGGCGCCTTCGAGCTCGCGCTGCCGTCGGCCCCCGGGCGCGCCAACGCGGCGGATCGACAAGCCTGGCAGGTCGGCGACCGGGTCCGGGTGCGCAACGCGCACATCGCCGGCCACGTGCGCCTGCCGGGCTATGTGCGCGGCAAGCAGGGCGTGGTGGTGGGCGTGTCGCCGGCCTATCCGTTCCCGGATGCGCATGCGCATGGCGTCAACGCCTTCGACGAGCCGACCTACGACGTGCGCTTCGACAGCCGCGAACTGTGGCCCGACGCGGCCGACGCGGCGTCGGTGCATGTCGGTCTGTTCGAGAGCTATCTCGAACCGGTCGGGCCGCTGCCGCCCACCGGCTGACGGCCTGGGCGCGTTCAGGCGCCGGCGCGCGCGAGGCAACGCCGATAGCGCTCGTCGACCCGGTTGGCGAACCAGGCGGTGGTCAGCTTGCGGGTGATCTTGGGGCTGTGCAATTCGATCTGCGGCAGCATCGCGCGCGGCAGCGGCCGGGTCTCGATGCGGTCGGCCAGCGCGTAGGTGCGCTGATACAGCGCGGTCTTCTCGAGGCCCGGTCCGTCGCCTTGTTCAAGGTCGGCGCGGATCGCACTGTCGCCGAGGCGCAGCCGTGCAGACAGGGTGCGGGCTGCGGTCTCGGTCGCGCCGGCCTGCTTGGCGCCGTCGTGCCGGATCAGGTCGCCGTCGGGCACCAGCGGGATGCCCGAAGCGGTGCCGATCGCGTTCTGCAGCGCCGCGTTGCGGCTCGCGTAGTGGCCGGCGTTGAAGTCGGCGAAGCGGTACAGCGCCTGCGCATAGCCGGCCGGGTAGTCGAGCAGGTGCGCGATGCCGAAATACAGGCCGCCGCGGCGCGTGAAGACCTCGCGCCGCAGGCTGCTGTCGATCGGGTAGGGATAAGGTCGCGTCTGCGCATGCTGCTGGGCGTACTCGATGCTCACCTGCATCGGCCCGCCGGTGCGCACCGGGTTCCAGGCCGAGAACAGACGCTGGCCGAGCGGCACCATGCCGATGAAGTCGTCGAAGGTGTCGCTCAGTTCGCGTTCGGTGCGCGCCTTGTCGATCCGCTGCGCATAGCTCGCGCCGGTCGGCGACCCCAGCGCCAGCGCGCCACGCACCAGCAGCATCGGAACCCCGGCGCGCTGCGCCCGCTGCTCGATCTGCTGCCACGCGATCGCGCCGAGGCCGGGCACGGCCGGGTCGGCGCGGAACGACGACTCCTGCTCGGTGATGCCGATCACGGCGCAGATGTGATCGGGCGTCGGCGCGACCTGCAGCGCGATGAACGCCGCGTACATGTCGGTCGCCCAGCCGGCGCGGTCGGCGGTCTGCGCCGGCAACAGTTCGGCGATGCGCGCGCGGACCTCGGCCGGGCGCAGCGCGACCGCCTCGGGCGCCGGCTCGAGGCCGGCGCAGGCCGCCAGCAGCGCAACGAGCACGAGCGGGGCGCAACGCGCCAGCTGGCGATGGACGGGCGATCGGGTCATGCCGCGGATTCTGCCCGGCGCGGGCTGCCTCTCAGGCCAGCGCCCGCATCCACTCACTCGCGCGGTCGAGCAGGTCGGCGAGCGTGCGGGCATCGTTGCCACCGCTGCGCGCGAGGACGTGGAACCCGTGGTCGGCGCCTTCGAGGATGGCGAGTTGCGCCCGTGGCGCCAGTGCATCGACCACCGGCTGCAGCAGCGTCAGGTCGGCCAGGTCGTCGCGCGTGCCTTGTACGAAGAGCATCGGCAGCGCCACCGCCGCCAAATGCTGCGCACGGGCAACGCCCGGCTTGCCGGCCGGGTGCAGCGGAAAGCCGATGAATACCAGCCCGCGCACGCCGGGCAGTGGCGCGGCCGCCTGCGCCTGCGACGTCATGCGTGCGCCGAACGATTTGCCGCCGGCGAAGAGCGGCAGGGCCGGGTCGAGCGTGTGCGCGCGGTCGACCGCAGCCCGCACCGCGGCGTGCGCCAGCGCCGGTGCGTCGGTCCGCTTCGAGCCGCGCTCCATGAAGGGGAACTGGTAGCGCAGGGTGGCGATGCCGCGCGCCGCGAAACCGTCGGCAGCGGCGGCCATGAAGGCGTGGGCCATGCCCGCGCCGGCGCCGTGCGCCAGCACCAACGCGGCGCGCGCATCGGCGGGGCGCTGCCACAGTGCCGAGACACGGGTGTCTGCATCC
>JBDSZM010000008.1:0-4177 GCA_039925165.1 Burkholderiaceae bacterium | reverse complement strand
TTCCCGATGGAGGCGGTGTTCGGCGCGCACAACTGGCCTGGCATGGCCGCCGGCCAGTTCGCATTGAAGCCCGGCCCGGCGTTCGCCAGCAGCAACGAATTCAAGATCACCATCCACGGCAAGGGCGCGCACGCCGCCATGCCGCACAACGGCATCGACCCGGTGCCGGTCGCCTGCCAGCTGGTGCAGGCGTTCCAGACCATCATCAGCCGCAACAAGCGGCCGATCGACGCCGGCGTGATTTCGGTGACCATGATCCACACCGGCGAGGCCACCAACGTGGTGCCCGACAGCTGCGAGATCCAGGGCACGGTGCGCACCTTCACGCTCGAGGTGCTGGACCTGATCGAGCGTCGGATGGAAGAGATCACCCGTCACACCTGCGCCGCCTTCGACACGACCTGCGAGTTCGCTTTCAAACGCAACTACCCGCCGACCATCAACCATCCCGCAGAGACCGCGTTCGTGCGCAAGGTGATGACCGACATGGTCGGCGCCGCCAACGTGCAGGAGTTCGAGCCGACGATGGGCGCCGAGGACTTCAGCTACTTCCTGCTCGAAAAGCCCGGCTGCTATTTCCTGATCGGCAACGGCGACGGCAGCCACCGAGAAGGCGGCCACGGCATGGGCCCGTGCATGCTGCACAACCCGAGCTACGACTTCAACGACGAGTTGATTCCGCTCGGCGCGACGCTGTGGGTCAACCTGGCCGAGCAGTGGCTCGGCACGCCGCGCTGACCTGCGCGATCGCAAACGCAACGTCGATGCGGCCCGCCGCCAGCCACTTCTCGCAGAGCTACGCCGAGGCGCGCGAGCGCTTCCTGACCCGCGCCGACGTGCAGCGCCTGCCCCTGCAAAGCCATGTCCACCCGCTGCTCGGCCGCGACGGCGAGACGCTGGCAGTGGACGTCGTGCGCGAAGGTCCGCGCGATGCGAAGGCCTTGCTCATCGTCAGCAGTGCCTGTCACGGGGTCGAGGGCTACTGCGGCTCCGGGGTGCAGAGCGCGCTGCTCGACGACGCGCCGTGGCACGAGGCGGTGGCACGCGCCGGCGTGGCGGTGCTGTACGTGCACGCACTCAATCCCCACGGCTTCTCGTGGTGGCGCCGCACGACGCACGAGAACGTCGACCTGAACCGCAACTTCCACGACTACAGCCAGCCACTGCCTGCCAACCCGGCCTACGACGCGATCGCCGCGCACCTGGTGCCGACGAACTGGCCGCCATCGGCCGAGACCGGCGCCGCAATCGACCGCTACATCGCCGAGCACGGCCTACGTGCATTTCAGGCAACGGTTTCCAGCGGCCAGCACGACCACCCCGAAGGCCTCTTCTACGGCGGCCGCGGCCCGACCTGGAGCCAGGTCACGCTGCGCCACGTGCTGCAGGAACACGGCCGGCGCTGCGAGCGCCTGGGCTGGATCGACCTGCACACCGGGCTTGGCCCGAGCGGCGTCGGCGAGCGCATCTTCGCCTGCGCCGACGACGCGGCTGCACTCGCCCGCGCGCGCGCCTGGTGGGGCGACGGCCACGGCGGTGGCATCACCTCCATCTACGACGGCAGTTCCACCTCGGCGCGCCTGACCGGCCTGATGTGGACCAGCGCCTACCAGGAGTGCCCGCAGGCCGAATACACCGGCATCGCGCTCGAGTACGGCACCGTGCCCATCCTCGACGTGATCGCCGCGCTGCGCGCGGACCAGTGGCTGGAGAACCATCCCGAGGCGGACCCGGCGCAGCGTGCTGCGATCAAGAAACAGGTGCGAGATGCGTTCTATACGGACACCGACGAGTGGAAGGGGCAGGTGCTGGCGCAGGGGGTGGAGGCGGCGCGGCAGGGGGTGGCGGGGTTGTCTTCCTCGGGTTGAGGCCTTCGTCTCTGTGTGTGGCGACTGGCTGTCGCCCAGACCGAGCCGGGAGTTCGCCCCGGCGGGCGAGTAACTTTCTTTGCTGCGCCAAAGAAAGTCACCAAAGAAAGGCGCTCAACGCCAGCCATTTGAGTCCCACGCTTCGGCAAGAAAAGATCATGACTTTTGGGTGCGTGGCGCGCGCCCTTCGGCTTCACGCCATTGGTACGGGATCTTTAGGCCAAGAGGCGCGACCCGCTGCTTGTCTTAAGTACCGCCGTACCAAAAGCCTGGCAACGCGAGGCATTCCATGGCTTCACAAAGCTCATGATCTTTTCTAGCCGACGCGTAGCGCTCAAATGGCTGGCGTTGGCCCCTTTGCTTTGGTGACTTTCATTTGGGGCAGCAAATGAAAGTTACTCGCCCGCCGGGGCGAACTCCCGGCTGGGCCTGAGCAGTAGTCGAACCTCGCCGAAGCGAGCAAGGATGCGAAGCGACCACCGCTACCGCGCCATCACTTCACCCAAGTATTCAACTGAATGATCGGCAGCAACACCGCCAGCACGATCAGCATCACCACCGCACCCATCGCGACGATGAGCAGCGGCTCGAGCAGCGTCGCCATCTGCAGCGCCCGGCGCTGGACTTCGGCGCCGAGTTGCTTGGCGGCGCGCTGCAGCATCAGCGGGAGCTGGCCGGTCTGCTCGCCCAGCCGCGAGAACATCGCCAGCAGCCCCGGGAAGCGCTTCTTGCCGGCCAGCGCCGAGGCCAGCGGCGCGCCTTCGCGCACCTGCACCAGCGCGTCCATGGCGTCGGCCCGCATGGCGCGGTTCGACAGCGTCTCGGCGGCGGCCTGCAGCGCCTTCAGGATGGGCACGCCGGCGCCGGCCAGCATCGCCAGCGTGGCGGCGAAGCGCGCGGCGTTGTAGCCACGGGCCAGGCGGCCGACCAGCGGCAGGTTGAGCCAGGCGGCGTCGAAGCGTTCGCGGAAGGCCTCGTTGCGCAGCATCAGCATCAGCGTGGTGAAGCCGCCCGCCGCGCCGAGCACGATCAGCCAGCCCCAGCTGCGCAGGAAGGCGCTGATGGCGAGCATCGCGACGGTCAGCGCCGGCAGGGCGCGCTTGGAACTGATGAAGACCGAGGCGACCTGGGGCACTACGTAGGTGACGAGGAAGATCACGATCACCAGCGCGATCAGCGAGACGATCGCCGGGTACAGCGTGGCGCCGATCAGCTTGCCCTTGAGCTCCTGGCGTTCTTCCAGATCGTCGGCCAGCCGTTCGAGCACGGCGCCCAGCGCGCCGCTCTGCTCACCGGCGGCGACCACGCCGCGATAGACCTCGTCGAACTCGCGCGGTGCGCTGCCGAGCGCGCGGGCGAACGCCGAGCCGGCGTTGACCTCGCTGCGCAGGTGCGCCATGAGCTCGCGCTGGCGCGGGTCCTCGGCCTCGTCGCCGAGCGCGGTCAGCGCGCGTTCGAGCGGCAAGCCCGAGCCGACCAGGCCAGCGAGCTGGCGGGTCCAGACCGCGAGGCCGGTCGACCCGAAGACCTTGCGCGACAGCAGCACGCCCTCGCCTTGCGTGCCGGCCGAAGCAACCTGCGACACCGCCAGCGGCACCAGCGACTGGGCCCGCAGCTGGGCCCGCGCGGCCTTGGCGTTGTCGGCCTCGAGCAGGCCGGTGGCCGACTTGCCGGCGGCGTCGAGCGCCTCGAAGCGGTACGCCGGCATCAGGCGTGTGCGGCGTGCGACGTCAAGGCGTCAAGGTCGCGCGCCACGCTCGCGGCCGCGCTCACTCGCGCGTCACCCGGATCACCTCTGCGGCCGAGGTGAGGCCCTGCGCGACCAGCCGCTCGCCGTCGTCGCGCATCGAGCGCAGACCCGACGCGGCCGCCGCCGAGGCGATCTGCGCCTCGGCCGCACGGTTGTGGATCAGCTCGCGCAGCGGGTCGTCGACCGTCATCAGTTCGTAGACGCCGGTGCGGCCCTTGTAGCCGGTCGCGCCGCAGGCCGCGCAGCCGACCGGGTGGTAGCGGCCGAGCGAGTCGACCTTCTTGCACACCGGGCAGAGCTTGCGCACCAGCCGCTGCGCCAGCACGCCGATCAGGCTGCTCGACAGCAGGAACGGCTCGACGCCCATGTCGATCATCCGCGTGACGGTGCTCGGGGCATCGTTGGTGTGCACGGTCGCGAGCACCAGGTGGCCGGTCAGCGAGGCCTGGATCGCGATCTGCGCGGTCTCGTAGTCGCGGATCTCGCCGATCATGATGACGTCCGGGTCTTGCCGCAGGATCGCGCGCAGCGCCTTCGCGAAGGTCAGGTCGATCTTCGG
>JBDSZM010000007.1:0-11205 GCA_039925165.1 Burkholderiaceae bacterium | reverse complement strand
TCAGAACTTCAGCGTGAAGCTCGCGTAGCCGGTGCGGCCTCGGGCGTCGTAGTAGCGGTCGTCGTAGCCGAACATCTTGCCCTTCAACAGACCGCCTTCGGCCAGTGACAGCGGGGGCTGCTGATCCAACACGTTGAGCAGCCCGACCGTCAGCGACATGTTCTTGCGCAGGCTCCACTGGGTCTGCCAGTCGATGGTGTAGGTCGACTTGATCTTGAGCCGCACGTCCTCGAAGGTGCCGGTCGGGTTACCGGCCGCGTCGAGCAACTCGGCGTTGTAGGTCGCGTCGCGGTAGCCCGACTGGAAGTTGATGCCGAGCGTGTGGCTCCAGTCGCCGCGGCGCAGCGTGTTGATGAACTTGCCGCGCCAGCGGAAGGCCACGGTCCCGAGTTCGGCGTTGTTGCCGATCGACGAGTAGTACGGGCCGCCGACGAGCAGCTGGCGCGCCTCGCGCAGCATGTAGGTGGCGGCGAGCTGCGAGCTAACGTCGCCGTAGCGCGTGGTCCAGCGGCCGGTCAGGTCGAAGTCGATGCAGCTGTAGTACTCCTTGCCAAGGTTCAGGTTGCCGGCGTTCCAGGCCAGGTAGGTGTTGCCGGTCGAGACCTCGAACTGCTTGGTCCAGGCGTCCGGATAGCGCAGCGGGTGGCCGAACACCTCGTCCTCGGTGATCTGGCCGAAGGCGTCGCGGATGCCGACGAACCACAGGTCGGCGCCGAGCGACAGCGTCGGCGCCGGCTCCAGGCGCAGGCCGAGCGAGGCCTGGCGCGACTTCTCGGGCTTGAGCGCGGAATTGCCCTGCGCGACCACGTCGTATTGGGTGCCGTTGGGCCGGCAGATGCCGCCCGCGGTGAGCGCGACCTGCTGCAGCTCGGGCGTGCAGTCGTAGGGCGCCGAGGTGACGCCGAACTGCTGGCGCGAGGCGTTGAGCTGCGGCACCGTCGGCGACTTGAAGCCGGTGCCGACCGAGCCGCGCAGCAAAAAGCCGGCGCTCGGCGTCCAGCGGAAGCTGAGTTTGCCGGTGGTGGCGTTGCCGACGTCCGAATACTTGTCGTAGCGCGCCGCCGCCGAGACCTCGAGTCCCTTGACGATCGGCGCCACCAGCTCGGCGAAGAGCCCGTACACATGGCGGTCGGCGCCGTAGGGGATGCTGATCGATTCGTCGCCGAAGCGCACCTCGCAGTCGATGCCGTTGGCCGGGTCGCAGGCGGTGCCGGTGATCGGGTCGGCGAGCAGCCCTTGCGCGAAGGCGCTCGGCTTGCTGGCAAACCGTTCCTTGTAGTAGCTGATGCCGGTGCCGAGCTGCAGCGGCCCCGCGGGCAGCGTCATCAGCTCGCGCGAGCCGCGCAGGTCGAAGGTGTCGAGCGTCGACTTGCCGCCGTCGAAGTAGCCGCGAAAGGCGATCGAGCCGAGGTCGGCGAGCGCCTCCGCTGTCTGCTGGCCCGGCCCGACGAAGGGGTCGAGGTTGCCGGCCGCCAGCACGCGGTTGAACGCCAGCGCGCCCGGATAGCCCGAGATCACGTTCTTGACCAGGCTCTCGGAGCGCCCGACCGCGGCGTTGTAGTCCCAGCCCGCGAACTGGCCCTGCAGGCTCACCGCGACGTGCTTGAACTCGGCGGTGTCGGTATTCTCGCGCTTGCCCAGGTCGCTGGCACGGTAGAACGCGGTCGTGTCCTGCGTGATGCCGAGCGGCAGCAGGTACTGGTTGTGCAAGGCCGAGCCGGCGAGGATATTGACGCCGCCGGGCACCGGCGCGATGCGCGTGATCGATTCGGTCTTGGACAGCAGGAGGTCGAGCGTGAGCGTGTGCGCGCCGAAGCGGGTGGCGTACGAGCCGGTGAAGCTCTCGCGGTCGCGGGTCGGAAAGATCTCGAGCGCCCCGACGAAGTCGAAGTGGCACGAGGTGGTGCCGCTGGGCGCATCGAAGACCCGGTTGTTTCCGGGCGGGCAGACGCCGTTCTTCAGGAAGTAGGGGCTGACCAGGTTGCCGGCATCGTCGAGCACGTTGGCGGGGATGCCGCGTGGTGAGCCGAGGAACGCCTGGTACTGCTTGCCGTTGTCGCTGAAGTTGATGACCCCGGTGCGGGCGTACGAGCGGTCGCTCGCGTCGAGCTGGTTGCGCCGGTCGGCCCCGAAGGCGATGAACAGGTTGTAGTTGTCGGCATCGAGCGATCCGAAGCCCTTGGAGGCGCTGATGCGCTTCTCGAGCGCGCCGCCCTTGGGGGCCGAGAAGCCGATCGTCACGTCGCCTTCGGTGGTGTCGCGCTTGGTGATGAAGTTGACGACGCCGGCGATCGCATCCGATCCGTAGAGCGCCGAAGCGCCGTCGGTCAGGATCTCGATGCGTTCGATCGACGAGATCGGGATCGAGTTCAGGTCGACCGCGGCCCCCGAGCCGGTCAGCGACTGGCCGCCGAACTGCACCAGCCGCCGGCCGTTGAGCAGCACCAGCGTGCGGGTCTCGCCGATGTTGTGCAGCGAGACGCCGGCAAAGCCGAAGGTGCCGCCGCCGACGCCCGAGGTCTCGGCGGTGGCACCCTGCGTCGCCGGCAGGCGTTGCAGCAGGTCGACCACCGACGTCGCACCCGATCGTTCGATGTCGACGCGGCGCAGGATCTGCACCGGCAACGCGCTTTCGGCGTCGATGCGGCGCACCGACGAGCCGGTGATCTCGACCCGTTCGAGCTGCACTTGCGCATGCGCGGGGGTGGCGACGAGCGGGCTGGCGAGGGCGGCCAGCACGGCCGACCCGAGGCGGGATCTCTTGAACATGGCGACCCTTGAGGACCCGCGGACTGCGGTGCTCCACAGGGTAGGAAACGGGTCGCGCGACGACGTTGCAGATCTTGCGAATTCGCGCCCGCGCCTTGCTGTCGCGGCAGCCGCGCCACGTCGTGCGCGCCGATTGCAACCGAACTGAAACGCAGATGAACGGCCGACGCGATCAGTTCACGAACTCGTCGTCGTGCGCCTCGCGCCAGGCGCTGTCGTCGAGCCGGGTCGAGCCGTCGAGCGACAGGCAATAGCCGCGGCCGTGCACCGTGTCCAGGCACAGGCCAGTGTCGCCGAGCGCCCGCAGCTTGCGCCGGATGCGGTAGATGTGGACGTCGGCGCTGCGGCCGACCGCCGCGGCGTGGCTGCGCAGCGCCCGCGCGATGGCTTCGCGGTGCACGAACTGCCCGGGGTGGCGCGCCAGCAGGTACAGCAGCTCGAACTGGTGACTGGTGAGCACCAGCGGGCGGTGGTCGACGCTGGCGCTGGCGTGCCGCACGTTCAACGTGAGCGGACCGAGCTTCACTTCCGGCGGTTCGTCGGGCGGCATGCTGCCGATCTCGAGCAGGCGGCGCAGCTTGGCGGCGACCAGGCGTGCCGACGCCGGCTTGTGGACGATGTCGGTCGCCCCGCAGTCGAGCGCGCTGAGTTCGGTCGCCTCGTCCAACGATTGCGTCAGCATCAGCAGCGGTACCCGCGACTCGCGGCGCAGCGTGCGCACCATGTCGACGTAGCGCTCGCCGTAGTCGTCGGCGTCGAGCACCGCGGCATCGAAGCGCCATTCGCGCAGCAGGCCGCTTGCGCGACGCATCGAGGCGACCACGCAGGTCTTGAAGCCGTAGTCGGGAAACTGCGCCTCCATGGCAGCGCCCGCCGACTCGGGGAAGGCAATGATCAGACAGGTGTACTGCATGCGAAAGACTCCAGGACGAGGCGGTGCGCTGCACGGCCAGTGACACGGTCTCGGATCGATTGGCCGCCGGCGCCCAGCTCGCTGCGCAGATGCCGGAACAGTGACGAGCGGGTACCGAAGCCCGACTGCACCGCGATGTCGTCCAGGCCGGCGCGGGTCGACGCGAGCAGCCGCAAGGCGACGCTGCGGCGCTTGCGCATCAGGTAGGCGTGCGGTGTGTCGCCGTGGACCTGGCCGAACAGCCGCAGCAGGTGAAAGCGCGACAGGCAGGCCGCCGCGGCGATGTCGTCGAGCGCCAGCCGCTGCTGGTAGTGGCCGTGGATATGGTCGGTCGCGACCAGCACGCGCCGGAACAGCTCGCGCCGGGTCGACGGCTTGACGCTGGCGATGGCCTGCGCGCGCAGCCGCAAGCACCGCTCGGCGTCGACCAGCAGGGCGATCAGGCCGCGCAGCTGGGCTTGGAAGTCTCCCGCGTCGCCGTCGGCACCGACATCGGCGTCGGGCGGCATGCTCACTCGGTGGGCGCCCGCTGGGCCGCGCCGCTCCAGACGTTCGAAGAGGCGCGACACGGTCGGCAGCCGCGGCCGCAGCGTGGGCAGGAAGTCGTCGGCCGGCACACCCAGCTCGAACTCGCCGAGGCTGCGCGCATGCGCCAGTGCCTCGGGCCCGAAGACGAGGATGCTCAGCGCGGCGCGGCTGCGTCCGCCGTGCGCGGACGAGAGGCGCTGCCCCGGCCCGACCAGCAGGCAGGTGTCGGCATCGATGTGCAAGTGGCGCCCGCCCAGGATGACTTCGTCGACGCCGTCATGCACCAGGCGCAACTGAGCGCCGGTGCAGGCGTCGTCGGGGATCGACTGCCCCGGCTCGATGCGGAGCAGGCGCGATCGCCGCGCGATGCTCGTGGGCGGCGCCTGCGGCGTCGACCGGGAGTCGGAACGTGGCCGCCGCCCATCGGCCACGCCGGCCGGCGGCGGCGCGGATCCTGGCGTGCGCGTGACATCTAGATGCATATGCAGCTTTAGGCGAAAAAAAACGTCAGGCGACCTGTCGGGTCAGGTCCAGCAGGCGCGTATTCATCTCGGCGACGCCGTCGGCCAGCACCGTGTCGACCTGCTGCTGGGCCTGCTGCCACAGCGGCAGCGCCTGCGCGAAGACGTCACGCCCCGCGGGCGTCAGGTCGACCAGGCGCTGGCGGCGGTCGGCACCCACCTGGATCGAGACCCAGCCGCGGCCCTCGAGGACGCGCAGGTTGCGCACCAGGGCGGTGTCGTGCATGGCCAGCTTGGCGGCGATCCGGCTCACCGGCTCGCCGCGCAGCCCGGCCACCGCCCACAGCACGGCGAGCTGGCTGGCCTGCAGGCCAGCGGGTCGCAAGTGGCTGTCGTACACCGCGGAGACGGCCCGTGCCGCCATCCGCAGGTTGCCGCACAGGCAGCTGAACCCGCGCGCCGAGAGCTTGTCGACCAGATCCATGCCCCGAGCTTAAGCTGCACATGCAGCTTTCGGTTCACTTGTTTGGTCGGCGCGTCACTTTTTCGTCTTGCGCGCTGCGCCGGCGGGGGCGGGCGCGGCTGCCGGCGCGGGCTCGTCGCGCGGACCCCGCAGGCCTTCGGTCATGCCGATCAGGATGCCGCTCACGAGCGTGGCGTAGCCCTTCATCAGCGACTCGGCCGAGCGCAGGCTGGCCGCACGTCCGTCGCGGAATGTGGTCTGGGCCTGGGTCATGAGCTGCTCGACGGTGGCACTGGCGCTGGCGCCGGTGTCCGAGCCCTTCATCTTGAGCGCCGACAGCGCCTGGTCCCAGGGTCCCTGCAGCGGTCCGCCGGCGGTCTGCGCGGCCTTGGCCACGGTGCTGAAGAACACGTCCTCCATCCGCTCGAGGTTGGCCAGCAGCGGCGCCATTTGCTTTTCCTGTGCACCGACGCCTTGCTGCATGAACTGCGCGAGGGCGGTCTTCTGCGCCTCGACGGCGCGCAGCAGCGCGGCGTCCATGCCGTCGATCGCCTTGCCGAGCAGGCCTTCGACATCGACCGCGGACAGGCCGCTGCTCGCGGCCCCGGTCGACGCCGCCTGGGTGACGGACTTGAGCACGCTGCGGATGTTCTTGACCGTCATCTCGCGCCCCTGCAGGGCCTTCAGAGTGGCGTCGTTGACCGCCTTGCGCAGGGCGTCGCCCTGCTGTTCGGTGGCCTGCGCAAACATCGTCGCCAGAGCTTGCTGGTCGATACCGGACTTGATCATGGTGTTTCGGCTCCGTGGGTTGCAACGCTCATTGCATGTGCTGACCGCCGTTGATGGCGATGTTGGCGCCGGTCAGGAACGCCGCCTCCTCCGACGCCAGGTAGATGATCAGTCCGGCCACTTCCTCGGGCTTGCCGAGCCGGCCGACCGGGATCTGCGGCAGGATCTTGGTGTTGAGGATGTCCTGCGGAATCGCGGTCACCATCTTGGTCCCGATGTAGCCCGGCGAAATGGTGTTGACCGTCACGCCCTTCCTGGCCACTTCCAGCGCCAGCGCCTTGGTGAAGCCATGCACGCCGGCCTTGGCGGCCGAGTAGTTGGTCTGGCCGAAGGCGCCCTTGCTGCCGTTGACCGACGAGACATTGATGATCCGGCCCCAGCCACGCTCGACCATGCCGTCGGCGACCTGCTTGGTCATGTTGAACAGGCTGTCGAGGTTGGTCCGCATCACGGCGTCCCAGTTGACCTTGTCCATCTTCTTGAAGGTCATGTCGCGCGTGATGCCGGCGTTGTTGACCAGCACATCGATCGCGCCGTGTTTCTTGTGGACCTCGTCGACCGCGCGGGCGCACGAGTCGAAGTCGGCCACGTCGCAGGCGATCGCGAGCAGGTCGTAGCCGCGTTGCTTCATGTCGGCCAGCCATTCGGCGTGCTTGGTGTTGCCGGGGGAATAGGTGACGACGACCTTGTAGCCGGCGTCCGCCATCTTCGTCGAGATGGTCTCGCCCAGGCCGCCCATGCCGCCCGTGACCAGGACCACGCGTTGTTGTTGTGTTGCCATGTCTGTCTCCTTCGTTGGTGGGGATGTCAGGAATCAGGGCGCCTTCGCCCGCACGAAACTTCCAGGCGCGGGCTCGATCGCCGGATGCGCCGCATTGCCGGGCGATTTGGGCGCGGCGACTTCGGGCCCGGCGTGCCGGCCCAGCCACTCGCTCCAGCGCGGCCACCAGCTGCCCGGCACTTCCTCGGCGGCGTCGAACCAGGCCTGCGCCTGGGTGATCTCGCCGGGGCCGGACGCGCCGACCCAGTGGCTGCGCTTGCCCTTGGCCGGGGGGTTGATGACGCCGGCGATGTGGCCGCTCGCGCCGAGCACGAAGGTGGTGTCGCCGCCGAGGATGCCAGTGCTGGCGTAGGCGGTGCGCCAGGGCACGATATGGTCCTCGCGCGAGGCGTAGACGAAGCTCGGCAGGCCGATCGTCGACAGGTCGACCGGCACCCCGCACTGCAGCGTCGCGCCGGGCTGGCGCAGCTTGTTCTCGAGGTAGGTGTTGCGCAGGTACCAGCAGAACATCGGCCCCGGCAGGTTGCTGTCGTCGCCGTTCCAGAACAGCAGGTCGAACGCCGGCGGCGCCTTGCCCTGCAGGTAGCCGTTGACCACGTAGGGCCAGATCAGGTCGTTGGCGCGCAGCGCGGCGAACACCTGCGCCAGCTCGGCGCCGCGCAGCACGCCGCCCTGGCCGATGGTCGACTCGCGCTGCGCGGTCGACCGCTCGTCGACCAGCAGGCCCAGTTCGCCGGTGTCGCTGAAATCGAGCATGGTCGTCAGCAGGGTGAGGCTCGCGACCTTGCCCCTGCTCGCGTCGTCACGCTGCGCGAGCACCGCCAGCGCGCTCGACAGCAGCGTGCCGCCGATGCAGAAGCCGAGCGCGTTGACCTTGTCGGCCCGGGTGATCTCGCGCGCCACGTCGAGCGCGCGCATCACGCCGGTCTCGACGTAGTCGTCCCAGCCGAGATGGCCCTGCTCCGGGCCGATGTTGCGCCACGACACGAGGAAGACCGTGTGGCCCTGCGACGCGGCGTAGGCGACCAGCGAGTTCTCGGGCTGCAGGTCGAGGATGTAGAACTTGTTGATGCACGGCGGCACGACGACCAGCGGGCGCTTGTGCACCCTGGCGGTGGTGGGGGCGTACTGGATGAGCTGGATCAGCTCGTTCTGGAATACCACCGAACCGGGGGTGGTCGCGACGTTGCGACCGACCTCAAACGCCGTGTCGTCGGTCATCGAGACCCGTCCGCGTGCAAAGTCCTCGAGAAACAGGCGCATCCCGTCCACCAGGCTCGCGCCGCCGGAATCGACCGCGGTCTTGAGCGCGACCGGGTTGAGCAGCAGGCAGTTGGCCGGGCTGGCGGCGTCGAGCACCTGGCGCAGCACGAAATCCCACTGCGCCTTGTTGCGCTCGGGCAGGGGCGCCGCCTTCAGCGCGTCGCGCATCGCCTGCGACTGCTGCAGGTAGGTGCGGGATATGGCGTCGAAGCGAGGGTCCTGCTGCCACGCCTCGCCGGCAAACCGGCGATCGGCGGGCGCCGTGGCGGCCGGGCCACCAAAGCCGGCAAAGGTCGCGCCGGTGAGCGCACCCAACCACAGCGAGGCCCATTGCTGCCAGCCCTGCTGCTGCCAGTCGACCAGCGCCTGCGTCGCCTGGGTCCATGACGCGGGGTCGGACGCGGTACCGAGCGGCTCCAATGGCGGCGGCGTGAGGTAGGGCTGCCAGAGGGCCTGCTGCGCCTGCAGCAGCTGGTTCATCCACAGGCCGGCATCGGCGCCCGGGGCGGCGGAGGGGGAGGGGGTCGGGGTGGCCATTGCGGATCTCTCGGGTCGGGTGTCGCGCGCTCAGTGCAGTTTGACGTGTGGTTCGGTGCGGCGCGTGATCAGGCGCGCCAGGGTCTCGAGCACGACCTTGCCGGCGCCGTGCAGCGCGAGCTCGTGCAGTTTGTACAGGCTAAGGTACATCAGTCGCGCAAAGGTGCCCTGAATCGTCAGGCTGCCGCCGATCAGCCCGCCCATCAGGTTGCCGACGGTGCTGTACTCGCCCAGCGAGACCAGCGAGCCGAAGTCACGGTAACGGTACGCCCGCAACGGCTGTCCCGCAATCCGGCGTTGCAGCCCGCGCGCCAAGTGCGAGGCCTGCTGGTGCGCCGCCTGGGCGCGCGGCGGCACGTTGCCTGGCTTGCCGGGCCACGGACAGGCGGCGCAGTCGCCGAGCGCGAAGACCGCGTCGTCGCGCGTCGTCTGCAAGGTGTCGCGCACCACCAGCTGACGCAGGCGGTTGGTCTCCAGGCCGTCCAGGTCGGCCAGGAATGCCGGCGCCTGGATGCCGGCGGCCCAGACCACCAGTTCGGCCGGGAAGATCCGGCCGTCGGCCAGCCGCACACCGTCGGGCCGCACCTCGGCGACCTTGGCCGATGTGAGCACCGCCACGCCGAGGCGCTCGAGCAGACCGAGTGTGGCCTGCGAGAGCGCTTCCGGCAACGCCGGCAGCACTCGCGACGCGGCCTCGATCAGGTGGATCCGGATGTCCTTGTCGGGCTCGATGCGGTCGAGCCCGAAGGCGACCAGTTCGCGCGTGGTGCGGTGCAGCTCGGCGGCCAGTTCGACCCCGGTCGCGCCGGCGCCGATGATCGCCAGACGCAGTTGTTCGGGCCGCAGCGGTTCGCGCTGGGTGTGAGCGCGCAGGCAGGCGTTGATGAGGCGCCGGTTGAAGCGACGCGCCTCGTCGGCCGAATCGAGCTTGAGCGCGTGCTCGCGCACGCCCGGGGTACCGAAGTCGTTGCTCTCGCTGCCCACCGCGACGACCAGCGTGTCGTAGGGCACCCGCTGGTCCGGCGTGACGGCCTCGCCGTCGGGATCGCGGTAGCCGGCGATCAGGACCTCGCGCCTGGCCCGGTCGAGCCCGGTCATCTCGCCGACCCGGTAGCCGAAGTGATGCCAGTGCGACTGTGCGAGATAGTCGATCTCGTGGCGCCCGATGTCCATGCTGCCGGCGGCGATCTCGTGCAGCTGCGGCTTCCAGACATGCGAGCGGCACTTGTCGACGAGGGTGATGCCGGCCTGACCGCGCCGCCCGAGCGAGTCGCCGAGCGCGGTCGCGAGTTCGAGCCCGCCGGCGCCGCCACCGACGATGACGATCTGGTGCAGGCCCTCGGCCGGTGGTGCGCCGGGTTTCATGTCCGAGACGCGCGAAACTGCGGCGGCGCGCGCGCGCGGGACCGGGGAGCGGTCTCAGGCATAGCGCAGTTCGCCGGTCTTGCCGCGGAACACCCGGTACGAGAAGACCGTGTAGCCGATGATCGCGGGCACCGAGATCGCGACGCCGACGCCGATGAACTTGAGCGCGTCGGGGCTGCTGGCGGCCTGCCACAGCGTGAGGCGGTCGATCACCACGTAGGGATAGATGCTGTACGCCAGGCCGAGGAAGCCGAGACCGAAGACGCCGATCAGCAGCACGAACGGCACCCAGCACAGGTCGCCGCGCACCGCGCTGCCGCGCAGCAGCCGCCACACGGCATAGAGCGCGACGGCGGTGGTGAGCGGGATGGCCGAGAGCGCGATGATCTCGGGCAGGGCGAACCAGCGCGCCCGCACGGTCGGGCTGATCCACGGTGTCGCGGCCGAGATCAGCAGCAGCCCGATGCACACCGGCACGAAGGCGCGCCGGGCCCAGCCGACGGCGCGCGCCTGCAGGGTGCCCTCGGTCTTCATCACCAGCCAGACCGCGCCGAGCAGCACGTAGGCGGCCGGCAGGGCGAGCGCGATCGCGGCCGCGAAGACAGGGTAGTTCCAGCCGCTGCCGAAGCCGCTCACGTAGCGCCCCAGCATCCAGCCCTGTGCGACCGAGGCCAGCAACGAGCCGGCGAAGAAGAGACGGTCCCAGGTCCGCTTGTGCGCGGCGCGCGCCTTGACCCGGAAGTCGAACGCCACCCCGCGCAGCGTCAAACCGATGAGCATCAGCGCGACCGGCAGGTACAGCGCGGTCAGCACGATGCCGTGCGCCTTGGGAAAGGCCACCAGCAGGATGCCGATGCCCAGCACCAGCCAGGTCTCGTTGGCGTCCCAGAAGGGGCCGATGCTGGCGATCAGCACGTCCTTCTCGGCCGCATCGGCCAGCGGCATCAGCATGCCGACGCCGAGGTCGTAGCCGTCGCTGACGACGTACACCAGCATCGACAGGCCCATGAGGGCCATGAAGACGACCGGCAGCGCCTGTTCGAAGGTCATGCCGGACAGTTCGCTCATAGCGCGGCCTCGCGGCCGGCGGCGGGCCCGATCGGCGCGGCGGCGCTCATCCCTGCACCACCGGCGGCGTGATGGCCCCGGGCGGGGTGCCTGCGCGGTCGATCGCCTCGTCGTGCAGCACCTCGTCGGGCTTTTCGGCCATGTACTTGAGCACCGCCACGTAGGCCACGATCAGGCAGAGGTACATCACCAGGTAGAGCGCGAGCGAGAGCGCGATCGTCGGCGCCGCCACGTTCGAGACAACGTCGGCGGTGCGGATCAGGCCGTG
>JBDSZM010000006.1:0-3147 GCA_039925165.1 Burkholderiaceae bacterium | reverse complement strand
GCGATCGCGTCGGCTGCAGCGGCAGGCGGACCCGGCGACTGCGGCAGTATCGACGCGTGGCTTGTAGTTCCTATATACGGACCGACGGTCCATATGGAAGTCCATGTTCGACTCTATGGATCCCGCCGTTCGATGTCAAATCTGCACCTGCGCCCGCCGCATTCCGGCCGCGACCAGAGCCCGCACCCCGTGACACCGGCGGTTCGCGCGCCTTGACCGTTGGCGCGCCCGCCCGCGACACTCGCCGCCTCGTCGTTCCGTGCCGCATCGGCTCCGTCGCATCGCCATGAAGCTCTCCGTCCTTCTGTCCGGCGCCGTGTGCGCCGCCGCGGCCACCGGCGTCGCCGTCGCGGCCAAGCCCACGACCCGCAACCGCGCCGAGATCCCGGCGGAGTTCCGCTGGGACTTCTCGGCCATCTACCCGGATTGGGCGGCGTGGGAAGGCGGCATGAAGGCCATGGAGGCGCACATCGGAGACTTCACCGCGTTCAAGGGAACGCTCGGGCAAGGCCCGGCGCAGTTGTTCAGGGCCTATCAGGCCTACGACGAGATCGGCAAGCTGCAGTACCGCCTGTACCGCTATCCGCAGTTGCAGCGCGATGTCGACACGCGGGACCAGGCCGTCGCGGGTCGGGCCCAGCGCGTGGCCGCGCTGTTCTCGAAATTCGATACCGCCACCGCCTGGTTCACGCCCGAATTGCTGGGCCTGCCCGAGGCGACGGTGCGCGGCTGGATCGACCAGACGCCGGCGCTCGCGCCGTACCGTTTCACGATCCTCGACAACTACCGCCGCCAGGCGCACGTGCTCGACGCCAAGGGCGAGCGGCTGCTGTCGCTGGGGGCCCGGCTGAACGCCGCGCCGGGCAACATCTACCAGGAGCTCAGCACCTCGGACATCAAGTTTCCGACGCTGCGGCTGGCCGACGGCGCCGAGGTGGTGCTGACGCCGGGCAACTACCGCGCGCTGCTCGAGCGCAACCGCAACCAGGACGAACGGGCCCGCGCCGCGGCGGCCCACGTGGGCACCTACGGCGCCAACGCCAACACCTACGGCGCGATCTACAACGGCCTGCTGCAGCGCGACTGGTACGTGGCGCAGGCGCGCAACTTCCCGACCACGCTCGACGCGGCGCTGGACGACAACGCGATCCCGGTCGGCGTGGTCGAGACGCTGATCGACGAGACCCGCAAGGGCGTCGCGCCGCTGCGCCGCTATGCGCGGCTGCGCCAGAAGCTGCTCGGCCTGCCGAGCTACCACCTCTACGACAGCTCGCTGCCGATCTACCGCAGCGACAAGGCCTATCCGTACGAGCTCGCGCGCGAGCTGGCGACGGCATCGGTGGCGCCGCTCGGCGCCGACTACGTCGCCAAGTACCAGCGCTTCGTCGCCGGTGGCCGGATTGACGTGTACGAGAACGAGGGCAAGCGCAGCGGCGCCTACAGCGCCGGCGTGTACGGCGTCGGACCCTACATGCTGATGAACTACAACGACACGCTCGAGGCCGCCTTCACGCTGGCGCACGAGGCCGGTCACTCGATGCACACCGTGCTGTCGCACGAGACCCAGCCGTTCGTGACCTCGGGCTACACCATCTTCGTCGCCGAGGTCGCGTCGACGACCAACGAGCGCTTCCTGCTCGACCACCTGCTGCGGCAGACGAACGATGCCAAGGAGCGCTTCCTGCTTCTGCAGCACTCGGTCGACGCGATCGTCGGCACCTTCTACACGCAGGTGCTGTTCGCCGACTTCGAGCTGCGTGCGCACCGCCGGGTCGAGCAGGGTCAGCCGCTGACGACCGAGGTGCTGAACCAACTCTACCTGGGCCTGCTGAAGGAGTACTGGGGCGATGCCGTCGTGGTCGACGACTTCTACCAATGGACCTGGGCCCGCATTCCGCACTTCTTCAATTCGCCGTACTACGTCTACCAGTACGCCACCTGTTTCGCCTCGTCGGCGCAGCTCTACCAGGCGATGACCGCCGGCCCGGCCGCGTCGCGCCAGGCCGCGACCGAGCGCTACCTGACGCTGCTGAAGAGCGGCGGCAACGACCACCCGATGGCGCAGCTTCAGCAGGCCGGCGTCGACCTGACCCAGCGCGCCACCATTCAGGCGGTGGTCGCGCAGATGGACCAGCTGGTGACGCAGATGGAGGCCGAGGCGGAGAAGATTCGCTGAGTCGCAACGACGTCAGAACACCGACAGCCCGGTCCGCGCCGTGAACAGTTCGAGCGCCGCCATCCCGAGCAGCGAATTGCCCGTGGGGTCGAGCGCGGGCGACCAGACGCACAGAGTCAGGCGATCCGGCACGACCGCCACGATGCCGCCGCCGACGCCGCTCTTGCACGGCAACCCGATGCGGAACGCGAACTCGCCGGCCGCGTCGTAGGTGCCGCAAGTCAGCATGAGGGCATTGACGCGGCGCGCCTGGCGCTCGGTCAGCAGCTGCGCGCCGGTGTACGGATGGACCCCGTCGCGGCACAGATAGCCGGCCGCGCGCGCCAGCTGCAGGCAACTCATGCGCACCGAGCAATGGTGAAAGTAGACCTCGAGCACCGCGGCGACGTTGTTGTCGATCCGACCGAAGCTCTTCATGAAGTTGGCCAGCGCCGCGTTGCGAAAACCGGTGGCCGCCTCGGAGGCTGCGACCTCCTCGTCGAAGCCCACCGGCTCGTCGCACAGCCCCGAAAGCAGTGCCAACATCTCGGCCTTGGCATCCAACTGGCTGACCAGCCGGTCGGTGACGGCGAGCGCACCGGCGTTGATGAAGGGGTTGCGCGGGATGCCCTGCTCCGACTCGAGCTGCACCAGCGAGTTGAACGGGTTGCCCGAGGGTTCGCGGCCGATCCGCTCCCACAGCGCCTCGCCCATCTCGCGCATGCCCAGCGTCAGCGCGAAGAGCTTGGAGATGCTCTGGATCGAGAACGGCACCGTGCTGTCGCCGGCATGCGCTTCCTCGCCGTCGCAGGTGCGCAGCGCGATGCCGAACTGCGCGGGCGCAACCCGCGCCAGCGCAGGGATGTAGCTCGCCACCTGGCCGGCGCGGCCGGCCTGCGGACCCAAGGTGGCGACGATGTCGTCGAGCAGCGGCTGGAAGGGCATGGCGCATTCTCCGCCCGGCGACTTGGCCGACGATCGCCCGCCGGCGA
>JBDSZM010000005.1:0-3931 GCA_039925165.1 Burkholderiaceae bacterium | reverse complement strand
GGTGCTGGTGGGTCGGGCCGGCGAGCTGGTGGGTCGCCTGCCGGCACGATCTTGAGGCGCGCGCCGGCGCCGCGATCACGAGTCGGCGTCGGCGCGGACCGGCGCCCGGTGCGGCCACCCGTGCGCAGCGGGCATATCCGCTCGGAACGGCGTGCGGCGACCGCGGGGTTTCGGGCCGTCACCGCCGGCGCGGCGATCGGCATGCGCAGTCTGCCGCGCAGCGGATCGCGTCTGCGCGTGACGTGCGCCCGCCGGACCGATGCGCGGTCAGCGACCGCAGGCGAGCCCGGCCGCTGCGCCGGCCCGCAGCGCCGGCAGCGGGTCGAGCGCGGTGCCGATCCACCACTGGCGCAGCGCGCCGAGCCGGAAGACGGCGAAGTGCAGGTGGGGTGCGTCGGGTGCCGCGTTGCCGGTGCTGCCGACATAGCCGATCAGGTCGCAGCGCTTGAGGGTCTGACCTTCGCGCAGGCCGCCAGCATAGCGGTCGAGGTGCGCGTAGTAGTAGGCGACGCGTCGCGTGGGGTCGAACTGGTAGACGGTCAGGCCGCCCGGCCGGCTGGTGAACAGCTTGACCAGCGTGCCGTCGTCGGCTGCGTAGACCGGCCGGCCGCGCGGCGCGCCGATGTCGAGCGCCTCGTGGCGGCGGATGCTGCCGCGTGCGGCGTGGAAAGTGTCCTGCAGTTGGTCGGCGAGCACGCCTTGCACCGGCACTGCCAGCGGACGCAGCGGTGTTTCGCCGGCGGCGGTCGCGGGGGGCATCGACGTGGCGCCGGACTTTGCTGTCGCGGAGGCCGGGCTCAGAGGTTGCGCGCCGGCCGCTCCCATCCCGAACACGGCGGCGGCGGTCGCCGTCACCCATGCGGACGCCTGCAACATCGGACGCGTGCATCGGCTGCGCGAGGCCGCCGCCGCCCGCCTCACGTTACTCGCGCACGTCGACCGTGAAGCCGGCCTTGGCCACGTTCGACAGCCGCTTCGCATCCCAGTTGGTGAGGTGGATGCAGCCGTTGGTCTCGGCGCGGCCCAGGCGCGAGGGCTCGGGCGTGCCATGGATACCCCAGTGCGGCTTGGTCAGGCCGAGCCACATGTTGCCCACCGGGTTGTTGGGTCCGGGCCGCACCTCGGTCTTCACGTCGCCTGGCTTCGAGCTCTTGAGGAGGGCCGGGTCGTAGGTGAAAGACGGGTTCTCGACTTCGTTGGCGATCTTCATCGTGCCGAGCGGCAGCGGGTCGCGCGGGCCGCCGATGCTGATCGGGAACGCGGCCACGATCGTCGCGTCCTTGCCCAGCACGAACAGCATCCGCTCGGACTTGTCGATCTCGATCGAGCGGGCGCCGGTCGGCGTGCCCTCGCCGGGGCTGGCGACGACGAGGGTGTCGCCTGCGGACAGGCGATCGAACGCGCGCCCGCGATTGAGCTCCGACAACAGCGCCGGGCTCATGTGGAAGCGCTCGCCGAGCGCCTCGCGCAGCGACTCGTAGCCGAGCGCCGGCAGCGCGGCGCGCTGCTGCATGTCGTGCGGCACCCGGATGTAGGGACCGGCGACATCGGCCGCGGTCACGGTGTACAGCGCGAACGCCGGCGGGGTGTCGGCGCGCAGCGCCTGCCAGGTCGCGACGTCGACCCGCCCGCTCGGCGCCAGGCCATGCGCCTTCTGATAGCCGATCAGACTGCGCCGCATGTTGGTGCCGAAGCGGCCGTCGATCTCGCCCGGCGAGAACCAGGCGCGATCGAGCAGCACCTGCGCGCGCGCCACGACAGGTCCGCGCGCCCCGGTGCCGAACGGCGACCGGGCATCGGCTTGGTTCAGGCCCGCCAGCACCACTTGCGGGTCGACCGGCGTGGCCGCTGGGCGCTGGATCTGACTGGCGCCGACGACCGGCG
The DNA here is from genome assembly GCA_039925165.1 of Burkholderiaceae bacterium. Lineage (GTDB taxonomy): Bacteria > Pseudomonadota > Gammaproteobacteria > Burkholderiales > Burkholderiaceae_C > JBDSEG01. The sequence goes on along the minus strand of JBDSZM010000005.1, from coordinate 2,047 downwards.
TACCGGTAACCAGCAGGGCGCTGATGGCCGCGGTCCAAAGGGGATGGAGAATCATGCGCACGGGTCCGGAAACAGGCAATGGCGCAGGCTACGGCGCGGACCGCCAAGCGGCCTGTAGGGCGGCGCCGCAAGCCGGCGACGGAGGCTGGCGCGACCGGCAGCGCCCGCAGGCGGCCGGCTTCGACCACCCCCTCACCCAGCCGTCAGCACCGAGCAGATCGATCGCCTGCTGGCCCGGATCCGGTGCTCGTTCAGCGCGGCGGTGAGGCGCGCTCGGCCAGTGCGGCGACGTAGCTCAGGCAGGCACCGAGCATCAGCGCCATACCGGCGAGCAGCCAGGTCGTGACCTGCAATCCGGCGAGCCAGAACGTGCCGCTCAGGCGCGTCAAGACGGCGATGACGCAGACCAGGGCGCCGGCGAGCCCGGCGCTGCGGCCGATCCACAACAGGAGGTTGTTCATCCGATTTCCCAGGACGTGAGGTGGGCGGCGAACCGAAGTCGTCGAACGACACCGGGGCGTCGGATCTTATGCCGGCGAGGCGCCAGTTCCGACAACCGGACGCGCGCCCGTCGGACCACGAGCGCGGCGGCGCTCGCGTCCACTCTCGATACCCCCCAGACAGGAGACGCCATGTCGCAACCCCGCACGTCCGACCCACGCGAAGCGCTCAAGCAGTCCGAGGAGGCGGCCAGCCGCAGCCATCCCGAGAATTTCAAGGACGAAGAGAACGAGTCCAAGCAGGTCGAGATTCCGCCGGTCCAGCCGGACGGATCGTCCATCCGCGGACTGGATCCCGAAGAAAAGTAGCGCGCCCCGTCCTGCGCTGCGGCCCGGGCTCGCTCCGCGTCGCGGCACGCTGTCGCCGTGCTTCTGCTGCAGTAGCGTTCGGCGCTCCCGCGGCGGAGGGCCTCACTGTTCCTCGGCCCACGCGTAGGTGTCGCGCGCCACCAGCGCACTTGCCGCGGCCGGGCCCCAGGTGCCGGCCGAATACGGCCGCGGGCCGGCGGAATCGCGCTCCCAGACGTCGAGGATCGGTTCGACGAAGCGCCAGGCTTCCTCCTGCTCGTCGCTGCGCACGAACAGGTTCAGCCGCCCGGCGATCACGTCCATCAGCAACCGCTCGTAGGCACCGACCCGGTTCTCGGCAAACGCCTTGTCGAAGTCGAGGTCGAGCGAGACCGGGCTCAGCCGCTCGCTCTGGCCGGCGCCCTTGGCCGCCAGCAGGTGCAGCTCCAGGCCGTCTTCGGGCTGCAGCTTGATGACGAGCTTGTTCGGCGGGTTCAGGCCCGGAAAGATGCTGTGCGGGGTGGGCCGGAAATTGACCACGATCTGGGCGTCGCGCTCGGCCAGCCGTTTGCCGGTGCGCAGGTAGAACGGCACGCCGGCCCAGCGCCAGTTGCGCACTTCGGTGCGCAGCGCGACGAAGGTCTCGGTTCGGCTGTCGGGCGGCACCTTGGCCTCGTCGAGATAGCCCGGCACCTTTTCGCCGCGCACCGTGCCGGCGCGGTACTGGCCGCGCACCACGTCGCGCTGCACGCTGTCGTCGGTGTAGGGCGCGAGCGAGCGCAGCACCTTCAGCTTTTCGTCTCGGATCGCGTCGGCGTCGTTGCGCGACGGTGGCTCCATCGCGACCATCGTCAGCAACTGCAGCGCGTGGTTCTGCACCATGTCGCGCAGCGCGCCGGTGGCGTCGTAGAAATCGCCTCGGGTGCCGACGCCGATGTCCTCGGCCAGCGTGATCTGGATGTTGGCGATGCTCTCGCGGCGCCACAGCGGCTCGAACAGGGCGTTGCCGAAGCGCAGCGCCATCAGGTTCTGCACCGACGGCTTGCCGAGGTAGTGGTCGATCCGGAACGCCTGCTGCTCGCTGAAGACCGATCGCACGACGCGGTTGACCTCCTGCGCGCTTTCCAGGTCGTGGCCGAGCGGCTTCTCGAGCACGACCCGGAAGCGCGGGCCGTTCAGCCCGATCGCACCGAGCTGCTCGCAGATCTGGGTGAACAGCTTGGGGCTGGTGGCCAGGTACAGCACCACGCTGTCGGCCG
>JBDSZM010000004.1:0-6158 GCA_039925165.1 Burkholderiaceae bacterium | reverse complement strand
AGGATGTGCCCTGGGACCAGGCGCTCGACATCATCATGCAGGCCAAGAACCTGGGCATGCGCAAGTCGGGCAACGTGATTCTGATCGCACCCAAGGACGAACTCGCCGCCAAAGAAAAGGCCGAGCTCGAAGCGAAGTCGCAGATCTCGGCGCTCGAGCCGCTGCGGACCCAGTCGTTCCAGATCAACTACGCCAAGGCCGAGGACATCGCGCGCGGGCTGACCGGCCAGAACATCGGCCAGGGCAGCAGTGCGAACCAATCCGGCGCGGGCGTCTCGAACCAGAACACGCGCATCCTGTCGCCGCGCGGCAGCGTGATCTACGAGACCCGCACCAACCAGCTCTTCGTCTCGGACATCCCGTCCAAGCTCGAGGAAGTGCAGGCCATGATCGCGAAGATCGACATCCCGGTGCGCCAGGTGCAGATCGAGGCGCGCATCGTGGTCGCCGACGACAAATTCGGCCGCTCGCTCGGCGTGCGCCTCGGCGCGGCTGATCTGCGCGGGCTGCAAGGCGGCGTGCCGGGCTACGGGATTGGCGGCAACAACCGCATCACCATCGGCGGAAACCTGAATGCGGTGGGTTTTCAGACGCTGCAGACCACCGGCACGAGCGGTGGCGGCACGGGTGGCTCGACCAGCACGCCGTTCAGCGACACCAACTTCGTTAATCTGCCGGCGATCGCCCAGGGCGGTCAGAGCCCTGCGACCTTCGCCCTGTCGCTGTTCAGCGCCGCCTCCAACCGCTTTCTCAATCTCGAGATTTCGGCTCTCGAAGCCGACGGCAAGGGCAAGGTCGTTTCCAGCCCACGTGTCATCACCGCCGACCAGACCAAGGCGCTGATCGAGCAGGGCACCGAACTGCCCTACCAGGTCGCCACCTCCAGCGGTGCCACGTCGATCGCCTTCCGCAAGGCCAACCTCAAGCTCGAGGTGACGCCGCAGATCACGCCCGAGGGCAACATGATCCTCGACGTCGATGTGACCAAAGACAGCGTCGGCCAGCAGACCACCGCCGGCCTGGCCATTGACACCAAGCACGTCCAGACCAAGGTGCTGGTCGAAAATGGCGGCACCGTCGTCATCGGCGGCATCTTCGAGCAGAGCGACTTGGTCGACATCACCAAGGTGCCGCTGCTGGGCGACATTCCCTACCTCGGCAACCTGTTCAAGACCACCAACCGGACCTCGAACAAGACCGAACTGCTGATCTTCATCACACCGAAGATGGTGGGTGATCGGGCGGTGGTGACGCGGTGAACCAAGACATGAGCATGACCAAGATGGCAGGAGCAGGTTCGATGACGACGATGCTGAAACGCATGCTGGTGACCCTGCTGGGTGCCGCGTTGGTGGCCTGTGGCGGAGGCGGTGGCAACGCCGGCACGCCTTTGCTCGGCAGTGGCAACGTCGCCGTCCCCGGCGGTGGTGGTACCACCACCGCCGCACCGTCGGTGAGCCTGGTCCTGTCATCGACGACGGTCACGAGTGCGACCCCTGCCAACGTCACGGCAACGGTCAAGGATGCGACCGGCGCCGGCGTGGCGGGTCAGGTCGTCAAGTTCAGCACCAGCAGCGGTCTCGGGACTTTCAGTGCGCCGTCGGCGCTGACCGACGCGAGCGGCACTGCGGCGGTGGTGCTGTCGACCAGCAGTTCCAGCGGCAGCGGGGCCGATACCGTCGTTGCCGAGACCACGGTGAACGGCACCGCGGTCAAGGCGTCGCAAGGGTTCCAGCTCACCGCCACCAACGTCACCATCGCCAGCTTTTCCTCGGACATCGGCGGTGGAACCCTGAGTGCGTACGGGCAGGCGAACCTGACGGTGTCGCTGGCGGGCGCGAGCATCGGCACACCGGTGAGCATCAACGTCGCGTCGGCCTGCGTCTCCACCGGCAAGGCGACGCTGACGCCAGCGTCGGCGACCACGACGACCGGGACCGCGACCTTCACCTATCGCGATCAAGGTTGCGGCGCCACCACCCTCGCCGATTCCCTGCAGGCGAGTGTTGTGGGGACCACGCTCTCGCAGGCGCTGTCGATCACGCTCAGCCGTCCCGACGTGTCCAGCATCACCTTCGCGTCGGCCACGCCGTCCGTGATCTATCTCAAGGGTTCGGGACTAAACGAGACCTCGCAGGTGATCTTCACGGTCCGCGACACCGCCGGCAACGGTCTGCCGAACCAGAGCGTCGAACTGGTCGCCTCGACCCTGACGGGGGGATTGACGATTGACGGCGCGTCGCCGATCAACGACGCCACCAAGCTGGTCAAGCTGAGCGATTCGCTGGGCAACGTCTCGGTGCGGGTCAATTCCGGAACCATTCCGACGCCAGTGCGGGTCAAGGCCACGCTCGCCGGCTCCTCCATCTCGACAGTGTCGAGCAGCCTCTCGATCGCCGTCGGTTTGCCTTCGCAGCTCAACTTCTCGTTGTCTCAGGCGACCCAGAACATCGAGGGATGCAACCGCGACGGCACGACGAACACCTACACGATCATCGCGTCGGATCGACTCGGGAACCCCGTGCCTGATGGCACCGCGATCAACTTCGTGACGGAGGCGGGACAGATCCAGTCGAGCACCACCACGCAGGTCGCTGGCGGCCTCGCCCGGACCAGCGCGAACTTCATCACGTCCGAGCCGCGTCCCGTGGATTGCCGTGTGACCGTCCTGGCGTACGCGCTCGGTGAGGAGTCGTTCCTCGACCAGAACGGAAACAACGTCTACACCGCGGGTGAGCCGTTCCAGGACCTGGGCGACATCTACCTCGATCGTTTGTTCGACGGTGTCTACGATGCCGTCACCGACCAGTTCCTGCCGCTTTCCATTGCGAACGCCACGATTTGCAACACGTCCTTCGCGTCGTTCACCAATGACCCGGCCGGCCTGTTGTATCGCAACCCGTACACCATGCCGATCTACAGCAATGCCACCTGCGATGGCGCCTGGGGACGAGCATACGTGCGGCGTGCGACCGAGACCGTGTGGTCCACGTCCGAGGCGCGTCCGCTCTGGAACGCGTTGCCCGGCAATCTCTACAACAGCTCGGCGTGCCCCGCGAAGACCACCTTGACCACGGGCTATAACCTGGGCGTGCGCTCGTCCGGTGACTTCTACCGCGTCGGTCAGGGCGGTCTGTATGACCTGGGTGCCGTGGGCGCGATCAGCTTCATCGCCTCAGACGCGAACGGCGTGCGACTCAACCCGATGGCGGCGGGAACGACCATCAGCGTCATCGCGACCGACGGGTTGACCGCATCGGTGGCGGGCGGCACCCCGATCCCCAGCACCACCACGGCAACGTTCGCGACCGTCAACTACAAGTTCGACGCGGTCACCTCCGGCGTGCTGACTTTGAACTTCACGTCACCCAGCGGCTTGGTGACCAGCATCAGTCAAGCCGTTTTCTCGGGCGCCGCTCCCGGTACGCTGACCGCCTGCACCCCTTGATCTCTCTGATCGGGCTGCCCGGCGGAGGCAAATCCTCCGTAGGCAGGCACCTGGCGCGGCATCTGCAGCGGCGCTTCATCGACTGTGACACCGAGATCGAGCGCCGCATCGGCTGCTCGATCCGGGTCTTCTTCGAGCGCGAGGGCGAGCCCGCCTTTCGCGACCTCGAGCAGCAGGTCCTCGACGAATTGCTCGACGGCGCGCCGCACGTCGTCGCGACCGGCGGGGGCGCGGTATTGCGCGAGGCCAATCGCACGGCGCTGCATGCGCGTTCGACCGTGGTCTACCTGCGTTCGACGCCGGAGGAGTTGTTCCGCCGCCTGCGTCACGACACCCAGCGCCCCTTGCTGCAGGTGCGCGACCCGATGCAAAAGCTGCGCGACCTCTACCACCAGCGCGACCCCCTGTACGCGCAGACCGCGCACTATGTGATCGAGACCGGCCGGCCCTCGATCGCCACGCTCGTCAACATGATCCTGATGCAGCTCGAACTGGCGGGGCTGCTCGCTCTGCCCAGCCAGCAGTTGTCGGTGATGCCGCGGCCCACCAAAAGCTGACCGCTACGGTGCGCGGCTGCTGATCCGCGCGGTTCCAGCGCTGCTTTTGTAGCAAGCTGGACGTGACGCCTTGTTCTGGTGGTCGTCAATTCGTCGGCTGGCATCGTCCCTCAGAGCGAGCCCAGACGCGCGAGGTCGTCAGACCGGAGCAGACGTGTCATTGGTGAGGTCGCTGCGCGAAACCGTCAACCGATCTAGATCTATCTGGGCGCGCGAAATCGCGTGTCCCAGCGCGGCCGATTTCGCCAGGTGACAGCGCGCCAACTGGTGCAGCGCATTCGGGTGGTCCTGTTAGAGCCAATAAATTGCCGATTCGGCCTTGCCAGCACCGAGCAAGATCATCAGATCATCGCCAGATCGTCTTGCGCCTCGGCATCCCCGCCGTGGCGGGCGGAGTTGCGCCAGGCCATGGCGAGGTGCTGTGCCCGCTCGACCGTCGTCTACCGGCGTTCGACGCCGGAGGAGCTGTTCCGCCGGCTGCGCCACGACACCCGGCGCCCGTTGCTGCAAGTGCACGACCCGATGCAGAAGCTGCGCGAGGAAGGGCGCCCACGCACGCCCACTCGGCTTGCCGTCTGTTGTCTATATACTTCGTATATACGAACGACACGGATGAAACATGAGCGTCGCTCCCCTGCTTTTGAAATTTCGGTCGCGCGACACGCGTTTCGGCGTCACCCGCTCGACGGTCAAGTCGCTGGCCATCGAACTCGACGTGAGCGAGACGCAAGTGGTGCACATGGCGCTTTCGAAGCTGGCTGAAGAGGTTCTACCGGCCTACGAGCGCGATGAAGGACCGTTGACCGCGACCGAAGTCAGCGCGTTGCGCAAACGCGCCAAGGCGGCCATGCCGAAGGGCGCGGTCACTGACCGGCAATCGCTGTTCTGATGGGCAGCGGCTGGCCAGCGCCGACCGTCGGCGATCTGGTCTGGTGCTGGTTTCCTCAGGCGCCCCACCCCTCGCCTGGACCGAAAGCCCGGCCGGCTCTCGTGGTCGGCGTCGAGACGCGTGACGATGGTGTCGTCGTGAAGGTCGTCTACGGGACATCGCAGCGGCTGGATCGAATGAAGGTGGGAGAGTTTTCGATCGTCAAGTCGCGCGAGCCGGTGGCGTTTGCGCTGTCCGGGCTCGCGTACGACACCAAGTTCGACTTCAAGATCATGGTCGACCTGCCATGGAGCGACGAGTTCTTCAAAGAAGCCCCGCGCCCGGCCCATGGGCGCACACCGAAGCTGGGCACCTTGCATCCGGCCCTGTTGCGGGCTGCCCGGGCGGCTTACGAGGCGGCCGAGGGCCGTTGAAAGAGGGGCGACCATGCAGTCGTGGCCAATGCAGAGGCCGAAGCGCGCTCTTCCGAAGTCGTGAAGCGAGCTCAGGTCGATGGGCCGCACGGCATCTCGCTGCACGGCCGCTCGGTCGCGGTGGTTATCTGACGCGCGGCCCTCGAGCAGATGTCAGGGCAGAGGGCTTCGCTGGTCGAGTTCTTGCCGGCCTCGCCGCTGGCGGGGCTCGACGAAGAACTTTGTTTCGATCGCGATACGAGTCGACTCGCGACTTCGGCCGCGATCTTGTCGTCGGCATCGAAAGTCATGTTGGCGGTGTAACCCCAGTCGCTCATGGTGTTGATCATGATGCGGCTCCCACTCGCCCGAGAGTCATCAGCTTCGGGCGACAATCATGTTGATTCAACTCGCGAGCGTCTCATGGAGTTAACCGCAGTTCTCACCCGCGCTCAGGATGGCGGCTACGTCGCACTCAACCCCGAAACCGGCAGCACCACGCAAGGCGAAACGGTCGAAGCCGCGGTGGCGAACTTGGTCGAGGCCACGACCTTGTACGTGTCGGAGTTCCCCTTGCCGGCGACCGGCCCCCCCATCTTCACCATGATCACTGTGCCCGAATCCGCGCATGCCTAAGCGCCCGCGCGTTTCCGGCGCTGAAGCTGAGCTCGAGGTCGGAACCTTGGCCGGTGTGCTGCGTCGGGCAGAGATTTCGCCCGAAGCGTTTGAGAAAGCTCTTTAGTAATGCTTGGCACCATGAGCGATTTCCCGCTGAAGTGCGCATCGCTCTCGATCGATCTCGGCGACCGCCGCTACGACATTCTGATCGGCGCCGGCCTGCTCGGCGATGCGGCCTCGTTCGAAGGCCTGCC
>JBDSZM010000003.1:0-6869 GCA_039925165.1 Burkholderiaceae bacterium | reverse complement strand
GGCGTTCTATCGGCAGGCGCAGTCGATCGACCAGAAGCCCGACGTCTGGACGCTGCTGTTCGACGAGACCGGGCGGCTGGTCACGACCGTCCACGTGCCGGTGCCGCCGACGCCGCACGGCCGCTACGTGGTGGGGCAGGCGCTCTCGGTCGAGCACTGGCGTCAGACCGCGCTGCAGCCGAGCGGGCGCGCGGACTGGATCGTCGGGGTCATCGACCGCAACGGCAAATTCGTCGCGCGCAGCCACATGACCGACGCACTGATCGGCCGGCCGGCGCGGCCCGAGCTGGTGGCGGCGGCGCGCGCGGCGAGTGCCGGCCTGCTGCGCCACGCGACCATCGAAGGTATCGATGCCTACGACTCGTTCAGCCACTCGACGCTGACCGGCTGGACCGTCGCGGTGGCGGCGCCGGTGCACAGCATCGACGCCTCGGCGACCGATGCGGTGGCCTGGCTGCTGGCCGGGCTGGCCGCGGCGCTCGGCCTGGCGCTGGGCGCGGCGGGGTGGCTCAACCGCTCGCTCATCCGCGCCATCGACAGCGCCTCCGACGCGGCCCACGCGCTCGGCGCCGGCCGCACGCCGACGCCGCTGCGCACCTCGCTCGACGAGGTCAATGCGCTCGGTCAGGCCCTGCAGGACGCCGGGCAGCTGCTGGCGGCCGAGCAGGCGGCGCGTGCCGAGGTCGAGGCGCAGCGCGAGCAGCTGCTCGACAACGAACGCGCGGCACGCGCCGCGGCGCAGAACGCCAACGCCGCGAAGGACGAGTTTCTGGCCCTGCTCGGGCACGAGCTGCGCAACCCGCTGGCCGCCATCGCGGGAGCGACCGAGGTGTTGGCACGCGCGCCGACGCGCGACGCATCGGGGGCGCGCTTCCTGGCCATCATCCAGCGCCAGAACCGGCACCTGCGCCAGGTGGTCGACGACCTGCTTGAAGTGAGCCGGATGCTGTCGGGCAAGATCGCGCTCGATGCGCGGCCGATCGACCTGGCCGAGTGCGTGCGGCGCTGCGTCGAGGCGCTCGGCGCGAGCGAGGCCGCGGCCGGCCACACGCTGTCGGTGCAGGCGGCCGAGGTCTGGATCGACGGCGACCCGGTGCGCATCGAGCAGATCGTCAACAACCTGGTGGGCAATGCGCTGAAGTTCTCGCCGCCGGGGTTCGAGGTCTGCGTCGCGGTGCGGCCCGAGGCCGGGCAGGCGCTGATCGAAGTGAGCGACCGCGGCTCGGGCATCGCCGCCGAGCTGATGCCGCGCATCTTCGAGCCCTTCGTGCAGGGGCCGGCGCTGCGCGGCTTGCAGGCCAGCGGCCTCGGGATCGGTCTGTCGCTGGTGCGCAATCTGGTCGAACTGCACGGCGGCGCGATCGTGGCCCGCAGCGTCGGCGCCGGCCAGGGCACGGTGTTCACGGTCACGCTGCCGCGCATCGGGGCGCCCGCCGAGGCGCCCGCGCCGCTGCCGTCGCTGGCGAGCGCGGCGCCGATGACGCTGCCGTCGCTCGGCCTGCAGCCCGAGGCGGCACCAATCCGGGTCTTGCTGGTCGAGGACAACCCCGATGCGCGCGCTGCGACGGCGCAGATGTTGCGCCTGTCCGGTCACGAGGTCGCCGAGGTCGAGGACGGCGAGGCCGCGCTGCGGCGTCTGGCGGCCGAGCGGCCCGACGTGGTGGTGCTCGACATCGGCATGCCGGGCAAGGACGGCTACCAGATCGCGGCCGAGATCCGCGCCACGCCGGCGCTGCGCGACCTGCCGCTGATCGCGCTCAGCGGCTACGGCCAGGAGCGCGATCTCGACGCCTCGGCCCATGCCGGCTTCGACGCGCACCTGGTCAAGCCCGTGTCGCCGCAAGCGCTCGACGCGGCGATCCGGACCCAGCTGGCGCTGCGCCGCCAGCCGCCCGGCCGGCGCGCGACCGAGCTGCTGCACTGAGCGGTTGAGACGCTGCGCCCGCGGCCCGCCCAAGGGGCGCGGGCGGGCGTGACCGGCACCGGGCTCGGAGACAATCCGCGCTCGTCCTGTTGTCGCGACGCCCGCGCCGCGATCGTCCCGCCCGAGGAAATGCCGCCTTGCCTGCCCTGACCCTGCCCGGCCGCGTCGCGGCCGCGGCTGCCGCGCTGGCGGTGGCGCTGCCGACCTTCATCGCCTACAACCTGCCGCCCTCGGCGACCTTCCTGAACCAGGCGGCGGCGCTGGTCGGCTGGGGTGTCTTCCTGCTCGTGCTGGCCACGGCCCTGCCGCGCGGCGCCTGGCGCCTGGCGGCGTCGGCCGCACCGCTGCTGGCGGCCCTCGGGCTGCTGCTCGGCGCGGCGCTGCTGTCGCCGCTGTGGACCGGGCTGCCGGCGTCGCTGGCGCTGTCGTCGGGCGGTGCGATCGCCGCGGCCTTGCTGGCCGCGGCGTGCGGTGCCGCGCTGCAGCGCGCCGGCCTCGGCGTGTCGGCGTTCCGAGCGCTGTGCGTCGGACTGGTCGTCGCCGGCCTCGGCGGCACGCTGATCGCGCTGGTCCAGGTCTTTGCACCGGGCTGGGCCGATGGCAGCGTGATCGCGCGCAGTTCGATCGCGGGCCGGGCGGTCGGCAACCTGCGCCAGCCGAATCACCTGAGCAGCCTGCTGCTGTGGGGCGTGGTGGCGCTGGTGGCGCTGGCGCGGTCGCAGCGTTGGCCGCGCGGCACGGCGATGGCACTGGCGGCGCTGCTGCTGTTCGGGGTCGAGCTCAGCGGCTCGCGCACCGGCGCGCTGGGGGCGCTGATGCTGGCGGCCTGGGGCCTGGCCGACCGCCGGCTCGAGCGCGTCTGGCGGGTGGCGCTCGGCGCGGCGCCGTTCGCCTACGCGGCGATGTGGGCCGTGATGATGGCGTGGGTGCGCTCGGGCGCCGGCCCGCGGCTCGAATCGCGCTTCGTGTCCAACGGCGACATTTCGAGCTCGCGCTTCGGCATCTGGTCCAACACGATCGAGCTGATCCGCGCCCATCCGTGGACCGGCGTCGGCTGGGGCGAGTTCAACTTCGCGTGGACGCTGACGCCCTTCCCGGGCCGGCCGGTGGCGTTCTTCGACCACACCCACAACCTGGTGCTGCAGTTCGCGGTGGAGCTCGGCGTGCCGCTCGCGCTGGCGGTGCTCGGCCTGCTCGGCTGGGCCCTGTGGCGCGCGGCCCGGGCCGCCTGGACGGAGCCCGATCCGGCCCGGGCCGCGGCGCTGCGCGCCGGCTTCGTGATGGTCGCGATGGTGGCGATCCACAGCCAGCTCGAGTACCCGCTGTGGTATGTCTATTTCCTGCTGCCGACGGCCTTCGTCTGGGGTCTGGGACTGGGCGCGGACCGCGCGCCGCCGGCGCTGTCCGCGCCCTCGGCGACGCTCGCGATGCCCGCGCCGCCGCGCTTCGGCGCGCTTTCGTTCGGCGCACTCCTGCTGTGGCTGGCGGGGCTGCTCTCAGTCCTGGACTACGCGCGCGTGGTCGTCATCTTCGCGCCGCCCGAGGGCGCGGCGCCGCTCGCGCAGCGCATCGCCGACGGCCGGCGCAGCGTGCTGTTCGCGCACCACGCCGACTACGCGGCCGCGACCACCCCCGGCCTCGGCGGCGACGTGCTCGCGGGCTTTGCCGGTGCGCCGCACTACCTGCTCGACGCGCGGCTGATGCAGGCCTGGGCGCAGGCGCTCGAGCGAAGCGGCGACACCTTGCGCGCGGTGCATGTCGCGCAGCGGCTGCGCGAATTTCACAACGACACGGCGGAGCCGTTCTTCGAGATCTGCGACGAGCCCGATGCGGTGATCCCGCGGGCGCTGTTCCAGTGTCGCAGTGCGCCGACCGGCCTGGGTTACCTCGACTTCCGCTGAGCGCGTCTCACGGCGCAGCGGCGCCGGAACCGGCGACCCAGTCGCCCGACTTGCCGCCGTGTTTCTCGAGCACCCGGATCTCGCCCATCACCATGCCGCGGTCGGCGGCCTTGCACATGTCGTAGATGGTGAGCAGGCCGACCTGGACCGCGCACAGCGCCTCCATCTCGACCCCGGTGCGGCCCACGCTTTCGACCTGCGCGGTGCAAGTCACGCCGCTGCGGCTGGCATCGACGCCGGCGCCGGCCGGCGCGCTCAGCGCGAACTCGACCGCCACCCGCGTGATCGGCAGCGGGTGGCACAGCGGCACCAGCTCCGAAGTGCGCTTGGCGGCCTGGATCGCCGCGATGCGCGCGACCCCGAGCACGTCACCCTTTTTTGCATGGCCATCGCGGATCAGCGCGAGCGTGGCCGGCTGCATCGCGATATAGCCGCTGGCGCGTGCCACGCGATGGGTCTCGGCCTTGGCACCGACGTCGACCATGTGGGCCTGGCCCTGGGCGTCGAAGTGGCTCAGCGGGTGGTCAGAAGGGCTGTTCATGGGGGCGAAACACTCGCGCAATGTTCGTCGGGCATCATAAGAGCGTGACCCTGCAGCGAGCCCAGCGACCTTTGCGGATGCGCCTCGGGGCAGCGGTGTGCGCGGCGCTCGTCGGCGTCGCGCTGCCGGCGGCGCGGGCGCAGAACATCTTGCCGGCACTCGGCGACTCGGTCTCCGAGGACCTGCCGGTGGCGACCGAGCGCAAGCTCGGCGACGAGATCATGCGCGAGATCCGGCGCGACCCCGACTACAGCGACGACCCGGTGCTGCTCGAGTACATCGAGTCGATCTGGCAGCCGCTGGTCGCGCAGGCACGACGCGACGGCCACATCGGCGCCGATACCGACGATCGCTTTGCGTGGGAAGCCTTCCTGGTGCGCGACCGCAGCGTCAATGCCTTCGCGCTGCCCGGCGGTTATGTGGGCGTCCACCTCGGCCTGATCGCGATCACCGCGACGCGCGACGAGCTGGCGTCGGTGCTGGCGCACGAGATGTCGCACGTGACCCAGCGCCACATCGCGCGCAGCGTCGCCAACAGCAAGCGCCAGTCGCTGCTGAGCATGGCGTCGCTGATCGTCGGCGTGCTGGTGGCGAGCCGCTCCGGCCGCAGCGGCGGCGATGTCGCCAACGCCGCCATCACTGGCGGGCAGGCGCTGGCGATGCAGGGCCAGCTCAATTTCTCGCGCGACATGGAGCGCGAGGCCGACCGCGTCGGCATGGCGGCGATGCAGGGCGCGGGCTATGCGCCGGCCGGCATGGCGGCGATGTTCGAGAAGCTCGACCAGACCTCGCGCCTGAACGAGAGTGGCGGCTTTCCGTACCTGCGCAGCCACCCGCTGACGAGCGAGCGGATCGGCGAGGCGCGCTCCCGCGTCGGCAGCGCGTTGCCGCCGACGGTGTTGAAGGCGAATCCGATCGAACACGCGGTCGCGCAGGCGCGGGCGCGGGTGCTGATGGACCCGCGGGTCGACGGGCTGCGGCGCGCGCAGTCCCGCACCCCGGCTGCCGACGCGGCCGGGCGTGGCGGCGCTGCGCTCGCCGACGCGGCCTCGGCCGCTTACGAGAGCGCGCTCGCGTCCACGCTGCTGAAGGACTGGGCCCGCGCCGACGCGTCGTTGCAGGCGGCGGGCGCGTTGCTGCGTGGCGCCGCGACGCCCGAGCCGCGCGCCGAACGGGCCTTCGCGCTGCTCGGCGCGCAGGCGCAGATCGACCGCGGTGCGACGGCCCGCGCAGCCGCGCTGCTCGCACCCTATGCCGGCGAGCGCTCGCGGCCGGTGCTGCTGATGTCGGCGCAGACCGCGCTGGCCCAGGCCGATGCCGCCGCGCTCCAGCGCAGCGCCGAGGAATTGCAGACCTGGGTGGCGATGCGCGGCTCGGATGCGCAGGCCTGGGGGGCGCTCGGCCAGCCGCTGCGCGCGATCCGCGCCGACGCCGAGGCCAGCCTCGCGCTCGGCGACCTGCAAGGTGCGACCGACCGGCTGCGCGCCGGCCAGCGGCGCGCCCGTCCGGCCGCCGGGACCCCGGTCGCGCCGGGCGATTTCATCGACCTGTCGGTCATCGATGCGCGGCTGCGCGACATCGAAGCGCTGCGCAGGCAGCTCAGCGCCGACAGCCGCGAGACCAAATCGTTCTGAGCCGCGGCGCGAGAGCGTCGCGCGTCAGCCGCGCTTGAAGAGGCGTTCGAGCGCGACGTCGATCACCACGCCGCAGACGCTGTAGATCAGCGAACCGATCAGCGCCGCGAGGTAGCTGCTGACGCCGAAGCCCTGGAGCACCGACGCGGCGAAATAGAACATCAGCGCGTTGATCACGAACAGGAACAGGCCGAGCGTGATCAATGTGACCGGCAAGGTCAGCAACACCAGCAGCGGCCGCAGCAAGGCGTTGAAAAGCCCGAGCACCAGCGCCGCGATCAGCGCCGAGGTGAAGTTGGTGACCTGCACCCCGCTGTAGAGATGGGCCACCAGCAGCAGGGCGGCGGCGAGCAGGAGCCAGCGAACGAGGATCTTCATGCCCGCAGGATAGCCGCAACCCGGCCGACGACCGCCGCCGGCGGCGCTGCGGTGGGTGTCGCGGGCGCTGCACTACCCGCCGCTGTTCAACCGCTATGGCGGCGAGGCCAACGCGTTCGGCAACCACGTCGACAACGCGATCCGCCATTTGCCCGGCGGCACCGGCGACCGGCTGCGCACCGACCTGAGCGCCACCCTCTTCCTGAGCGAGCCCGACAGCTACGACGGCGGCGAACTGGTGATCGAGGAGCCGATCGGCGACCGCCGCATCAAGCTCGCGGCCGGCGACCTGCTGCTCTATCCCTCGACCTTCGTGCACCGGGTCGAGCCGGTGACGCGCGGCGTGCGGCTGGCGAGCGTTTTCTGGATCGAGAGCATGGTGCGCGACACCGCGCAGCGCACGCTGCTGATGGACCTCGACACTCGCCTCATGCGGCTGCGCGACCAGCTGGGCGAAACCGATCCCGGTGTGGTTGGCCTGACCGGCACGT
>JBDSZM010000002.1:0-4568 GCA_039925165.1 Burkholderiaceae bacterium | reverse complement strand
AGTCGCCGGTGTCGACGTGAGGCGTGTAGATGGCCTTGTGCTTGCCGCGCAAACGGAGGGCGACTTCACTGGCCACCCTTCCGAGAACCTTGTCGGTTGCGTCAATCACAAACCACTCATGCGTCACCTCGGCCGGTTTGGCGCTGAAGGTTTTCATGTGAGTCTGCTGTAGTGTCGAGGCCCCGACGGTCCGCTCGGCCACGCTTCTTTGATAGGCGTGCTCTCGCGGCCACGATGCCCGCAACACGGGCATTTTCCCGGGGGCCACTTCGGGAAAGCCTGCGAGTATATCCGAGAGGCGAAGTTCGATGGGAGGGGTGAATCGGGCCGGCCGAGCGCGGCAGAGTTTCAGGCCTTAAACTAGGGAAAACCCTAGTCAAACCATTATGTTCAGTGCTCCGTCGCCTCCCGCTTTGCCGCCCCCGCCGCCTGCCACCCATGCCGGGTGGGGCTGGGTGCCGGTCCGTTCGCTCTCGTCACGACACCGTCCCCGGGTCCTGGCACATCTGCTGCACCTGTCGGCCGACGATCGATTCCTGCGCTTCGGGTATCAGGCGAACGACGCGCAGATCGGCCACTATGTCGATGCGCTCGACTTCGAGCAGGACGAGGTGTTCGGCATTTTCAATCGGCGCCTCGAACTGGTGGCCATGGCGCACCTGGCGCACCACGTCGAAGCCGAAGGCGCGGCACGTGCCGCGGAGTTCGGCGTCTCGGTGCTGGCGCGTTACCGGGGCCGCGGATTCGGTCGTCGCCTGTTCGAGCACGCGACACTGCACGCCCGAAATCGTGGGGTGAACACCCTGCTGATCCATGCCCTGACCCAGAACCGTGCCATGCTGAAGATCGTCCGCGACGCCGGCGCAGTGATCCGGGCCGACGGCTCCGAAGCGACCGCGTCGCTCTCGCTGCCCGAAGACACCTGGGCCACGCACGTGGGCGAGATCGCCGTCACGCAGGCGGCCGAGATCGACTACCGGCTGAAGACGCAAGCCCTGAATTTCAACGGCTTGGTCACGGGCCTCGACGAGCTGAAGAGCAGCCTGCAGGGCGCCAAGATCGCCAGCGAGTGAACCTCCGGCCCGACTCGGACCCTACGAATACCACCGGGTCGCACGCCCCCCATGCAAGGGACGAGCACCCGATCCGAAGGTGTTGCAAGACGTAACATTTGGTACATTCGGGTCCGAGGTTGGTGGCGACCTTTGAGAAGGCCTGCGAATGTCGGCGATGTGGTTGATGCAATGGCTGCCGTGGGCGGTCGCGCTGGTGGCGCTGGCGCTGTGCCTTGCGGGCCTGGCGTTCTGGGCATGGTCGATGCGGCGTTCCACCCGGCTGCGGCCCTTGCCGACCGAATGGGCGCTGGCCGCGCGGCCGGTGTTCTCGACCGACGAGCGCCGCATCTATCGTTTGCTGCGCGAGGCGTTGCCGCACCACATCGTCCTGTCGAAGCTGCCGCTGGTGCGTTTTTGCCAGCCGACGGATCCGAACGACGTGCGCTACTGGTACGACCTGCTCGGCAACAACAACGTCGCCTTCGCGATCTGCAGCAACAACGGGCGGGTTCTGGCCGCCATCGATCTGGACACCGACCGCGGCAACTCGCGGCGCATCCTGCAGATCAAGCAGTCGGTGCTCGGCGCCTGCCGCATCCGCTATCTGCGCTGCCCGGTCGATCACCTGCCGTCGGTGGCCGAGTTGCAACTGCTGGTGCCGCACGGCAGCGCCGCCTCGCGCGGGCCGCAACCTGCGCCGATCTCGGCCCAGCCGATGAAGTCGCGCAGTTCGTCCAGCGCTGCTGCACCGCGGCGCGGCGCGCGGACCGCGCTCTGGCAGGACGCCACCGCTTTCCAGGACTCGTTCTTCGCGCCCGACAACCGTGACGGCTTCAGCAACAGCGGCTTCGGCAACCTCGCCGGCGATGCGCCCGAGCGCGATCCCGCGACCGGCCGGCCGTTCCCGCCAGCGCCGGACGAGCCGGGCCGCGACGACATTGGCGGCGTCGTGGTCGACACGCCGCGCTACCGCGGACAGTCGCGCCACTGAAGGGACATCAGGCCCCGCAAGGGCCGGCGCGTACGATCCGCGCCATGCCCGCGTCCGTAGTCCCTGCCGATCGTCCCCGCCACGCTGTCTACCAGGACCTCGGCCCCGACACGGTGCTCGACGCGCTCGACGGCGTCGGGCTGCGCGGCGACGGCCGGCTGATCCAGCTCAATTCGTACGAGAACCGCGTCTTCCAGGTCTTTCTCGAAGATGGGCGCGTGATCGTCACGAAGTTCTACCGCCCGGGCCGCTGGACCGACGCGCAGATCCTCGAAGAGCATCGCTACACCGCCGAACTGGCGCGGCACGAGATTCCGGTCGCTGCCTGCTGGCCATTGTGCGTCGACGCCGGTTCGAGGCACGCCAACCGCGTGCGATCGATCGGGCCGTCGCTGGCGCAGGTCGAGATCGCGGAAAACACCGCGTATCGCTTCAGCGTCTGCGACCGGCTCGGTGGGCGTGCCCCGGAACTCGAAGACCCGGACACGCTGGAGTGGATCGGCCGTTTCGTCGGACGCATGCATGCGATCGGCGCAGCCTCGGCGTTCGAACACCGCATCAGCCTCGACGCCACCACGTTCGGACATCGCGCGCGCGACTGGCTGCTGGCGCAAGACGTGGTGCCGCCGGACGCGATCGGCGCGTGGCGGCAGACCGTCGATGCGGCCCTCGCGGCGGTCGACCAGGCCTACGCCGACGGGCCCGCACCCCGGCTGTTGCGCCTGCACGGTGACTGCCATCTGGGCAACGTGTTGTGGACCGCGCAGGGGCCGCACTTCGTCGATCTGGATGACGCGATGACCGGTCCCGCGATCCAGGACCTGTGGATGCTGCTGTCGGGCGATGCGCCCGCGATGTCGCGCCAGCTCGCGACCGTGCTGGCAGGCTACGAGCAGTTCATGGACTTCGACCGCCGCGAGCTGCGCCTCATCGAGCCGCTGCGCACGCTGCGCATGATCCACCACAGCGCCTGGATCGCGATGCGCTGGGACGACCCGGCGTTTCCGCCGGCGTTCCCGTGGTTCGCCAGTCCCGTCTACTGGGCCGAGCAGACCACGCGGCTGCGCGAGCAGATTGCCGCGATGGCGCAGCCGCCGATCGGCGGCGGCCGCCCTGGCTTCAACGCATCAACAAGGCATTGACGCGCTTGACATAGGCGGCCGGATCCTCGAGCTGCCCACCCTCGGCCAGCAGCGCCTGGTCGAACAGGATGTTCGCCAGATCGTCGAAGTCGGGGCTGTTCTGCAGGCGCTGCACCAGCACGTGCTCGGCGTTGACTTCGAGGACGGGCAGCGACTTCGGCGCGCTCTGCCCGGCCTGCTTCAGCAGCCGCGCCAGGTGGCCGCTCATGTCGCCCTCTTCGGACACCAGACAGGCCGGCGAGTCGACCAGCCGGGTCGTCACCCGCACATCCTTGGCCCGGTCCTTCAGCGTCTCCTTCAGGCGGTCGAGCACGGGCTTGAAGGTCGTCGCTGCCTCCTCGGCCTGCTTCTTCTCGGCCTCGTCCTGCAACGCGCCCAGGTCGACCGCGCCGCGCGCCACGCTCTGCAGCGCATGGCCGTCGAATTCGTGAAGGTGGCTCAGCAGCCACTCGTCGACACGGTCGACCAGCAGTAGCACCTCGATGCCCTTCTTGCGAAAGATCTCGAGCTGCGGGCTGGCCTTGGCGGCGGCGATGCTGTCGGCCGTGATGTAGTAGACCGGCTCCTGACCTTCCTTCATCCGCTTCACGTAGTCGGCGAACGAGACGCCGCTGTCGGCATGCGTCGACGCAAAGCGCAGCAGCTTGGCCAGCCGCTCCTGGTTCGCGTGATCCTCGCCCATGCCTTCCTTCAGCACCGCGCCGAAGTCGGTCCAGAACGCCGCGTACCTGGCGCGCTCGGCCTCGTCCCCGCTGTCGGCCAGACTCTCGAGCATGCTCAGCACGCGCTTGGTCGAACCTTCGCGGATCGCCTTCACGTCGCGGTTTTCCTGCAGCAGCTCACGTGACACATTGAGCGGCAGGTCGGCGCTGTCGATCACGCCCTTGACGAAGCGCAGGTACACCGGCATCAGCGCCTCGGCGTCGTCCATGATGAAGACGCGCTTGACGTAGAGCTTGACGCCGCCGCGCTTGTCGCGGTTCCACAGGTCGAACGGCGCCTTGGCCGGCACGTACAGCAGCTGCGTGTACTCGCTGCGGCCCTCAACCCGGTTGTGGGTGTAGGCCAGAGGCGCTTCGGTGTCGTAGCTGATCTGCTTGTAGAACTCCTGGTACTGCTCGGCCGTGATGTCGGCCTTGCTGCGGGTCCACAGCGCGGCCGCCTTGTTGACGGGCGCCCACTCGTCCTTCGTCACCTGCTTGGCGGCCTCGGCGTCCCACTCCTCCTTCTGCATCAGGATCGGCAGCGAGATGTGGTCGGAGTACTTGCCGATGATCGACTTGAGCTTCCAGGTCGAAAGAAACTCGTCCTCGCCTTCGCGCAGGTGCAGCGTCACGCTCGTGCCTCGCGCTTGCCTGTCGATGGTCTCGATCTCGAAGT
>JBDSZM010000001.1:0-7442 GCA_039925165.1 Burkholderiaceae bacterium | reverse complement strand
CTGTCGAAGTACGCGCGCATCTGCGACTGGATCATGAGCCGCCCGCAGATCCAGGAAGAGGCCGTCACGATGCTCGCCAACGAGCTGCAGCGGCGCGTCAAGCCCGATGGTCTCGCCATCGTGATGGAGGCCGACCACTTCTGCATGCAGTGGCGCGGCGTGAAGGACGACGACTCGATGATGACCAACTCGGTCATGCGCGGCGCGTTTCTCAAGAACTCGAACCTGCGGCGCGAATTCCTTTCGCTGTTGAGCAAGAAGACCTGACGATCGAGGCACCCACCATGCTGGTCCGACTGATGTATGCGAGCCGTCCCACCTCGCCGGGGCGCCCCGAAGATCTCGCGGCGATCCTCAGGGCATCGCGCAACCACAACCCGGGCGCCGGCATCACCGGGCTGCTGTGCTGCTCGAGCGAGGTCTTTCTGCAGGTGCTCGAAGGCGGGCGTCACCCGGTGAACCGGCTGTACCACCGCATCGCCACCGACCCGCGCCATCAAGACCCGATCCTGCTGCGCTACGACGAGATCGACGAGCGCAGCTTCGCCGGCTGGGCGATGGGACAGATCGACCTGGCGCGGCTCAACACCGCCTTGCTGCTGAAATATTCCGAGTCGCCGGTGCTCGACCCGTATGCGGTCTCGGGCAAGGTCTCGCTGGCGCTGTTCGACGAGCTGGTCGCGACGGCGTCGGTGAATTGCCAGGGCTGAAACCTACTTCAGCAGGACATTGACCCCTGCGCGCCATTCGGCCTCGTCCACATAGCCAATCGCTCCCGGCGTAGCGTTGACGAAATCGATCACCGCTGCCCCACTTGCCAATTCGCGCGGGGGCGCGCCCTTGCCGATATAGCGGCGCACGATCCAGTATGCGGTGTATTTGTCCTCGTCCTGCTTCAGGTAGGCGTGCAGAAACCGGCTGCGCACGGCACTGCCTGTGGCGGCGTTGACGGCAGTGATGGGGACGCCATTGACTTCGATAACCTTGCCCGTATAGACCTTCTCGAGCGTGCTTCCGTCCAGCGCGGTGAGGTTCGGATGCCCGATCACGATCACCCCGTCAGCCGCATTCGCTACCGCGAACGCGCAGGGAAGGGTGAGGAGGAGCAGGGCGGCGTGCATCAAAAGACCACGCTATAGGAGAGCGTCCAAACGCCGATGCTCGTCTGGCGGATATCGCTGCTGGGCGGTGCATCGATCAGTTTCGAGCCCTGCCCGATGCGCGTACGCAGGTACTCAGCCTTGAGCTTGCTGGTCGCGGAAAAGGAATAAGAGCTACCGAGCGCCCAGCTATGCTGGTCCGACGCCTGGATTTGGTCCGCCCCCGCGCGCTGCGCGGCATTGATTGTGGCCGCGCCCGGCACCGCCGCCGGCACCGTGTTGGTGTTGACTGCGTCGTACAAGACTCGCTGGCTCGATGGCGAGCGCAGATACGCGTAAGTGACATACGGCGTCCACTTGTCGATCGGCTTGAGCAGCGCGACATAGCCGCGCTTTCCTTGCGGGGCGATGTCCGACACTGGAACCTTGCTGCTCGCAAATTCCGTGACGAGCCGAAAATCTCCTGGCAAGGACAGTTCGGCGCCGAGCGTGATGGTCGTATTCGTCACGCGGTCGGCCATAGGCACCCCCGGACCTGGAAGCGACGGATCGACTTGAAAGTAGCCGACCCCCGGACCGAGCGAGACAAAGGGATAGTGAATCACCAGCGGCTTGCGGTCGCGCCGCCACGCGAGTGCCTGGTGTAGGCCAAAGCGCAGTGCAATTTTCGGTGCCTTGTAGGCCAGGATCAGCCCCCCACCTCTAAGCTTCAGGTCGGTAAAGAGCGGACCTGACGCTTGCACGCCTGGGATCGGATCGCGTAGCCAGACGCGAAAGTCGTTGATGGATTCGCCCCAATAGCCATCGAATGAAATCTCGCTTTCGTTGTACCGCCAAGTCCGAGCAAGCGAGATGCCGACCGCGTCGTTACTGGGCGTGATGGAATACATCTCGGTGGGCAGACGGGCGAAATCAAAAGTCGCGCCGATATCGTAATTCTGGGAATTCAAGTACAGCGGGATGCGCTGCTTGCCGACCCGAAACAGCCAGTCGTTGGAGGGTCGATACGACACGAAGGCCCAGGCGATCGAGGGTTCGTAGCCGGTGTCGCGGCCAGCGCGCGCCGCCGCCTTGACCTGCATCGTGGCACCGAAGCCGTGTTCGAAGCGGGCATCGACCTGCACTCCGGCGACCGAATCGCGCTGCAGGGTGCCGCCGTCGTCAATGAAGCGCTGGTAGCCGTAGTCGCGGTTTGATCGCGCATAGCCCAGGGTGCCGAAGCCCGAGGCCGAGAGGTCGACCGCGAACGTCGGTGCCGCGGCGCAGCTCAAGAGCGCGCTGAGCAGGGCCATCGACGGTGATGTTCGCAACGGTCTCATGCGCATCGGGGGGTTGAGTTGCCGTCGAATGCGGCGGGTCGAGGCAAGTCCGTCATTGTTCCACCTGGGTGCGCCGCATGTCGTCATTTAGATGATTGAGGGCAACGTCGAATTCGAAGTTGTCGAGCGCGCGCTCGACGCGTTGCACGGTCTGGGCCGGCAGCCACTGGGCGGCTTCGTCGCGGTGCGCACTCCACAGTTCGCGGGCGTCCGTATCGCCTTGCTCGAGCAGATCGCGCAGGCGCGGCAACCAGCGGGGTGGCGCGCCGCCTGGCGCCGCGGTATCGGCCGAGGCTGCGCCGGCGGCGTCGACGGGGCGAACGAAATAGTCATGCAGCGCGCGCCGCAGCGGTTCGAGCACATCCGCCAGCCGGGCCAGCCGGGATCGCGCGTCGTCGCTATCGCGTGCCGTCGCGGTGCGCTCAAGCTCGGCGGCCTCGGCGGCGAGTGCGCCGCAGCCCAGACCCGCCGCGAGTCCCTTCAGCGTGTGGGCTTCACGTGCGAGGACAGGCCACTGTCCAGACGCATGCAGCGCCTGGGCGCGCGACGTGAAATCGGCATGGTCGCGCGCGAAGCGCTCCAGCATCTGCCGGTACAGCTCGACGCGGCCATCGGCAAAGCGCAGGCCGCGCTCCGGATCGAGCCCGGTGATGGCTGGCAACGCGAGCGCCGGCGGCGCGGGCGGTAGCGCCGCGCTGCCGCGCACCGGCGCCGAGGTGGTCGGACCCGGGCGTGCGGCCCTGCCCGCCGCATGCAGGCGCGCCAGCGTCGAGTACAGCAGCTCGGGCTCGAACGGCTTGCTGATGTGGCCGTTCATGCCGAGCACCAAGCAGCGCTCGCGCTCGTCGTCCATCGCATGCGCCGAGACCGCGATGATCGGCAGGTCGACGTGGCGGGCATCCAGGCGCAACAGCCGGGTCGCCTCGTAGCCGTCCATTACCGGCATCTGCAGGTCCATCAGGACCGCCGTATAGAACCCCGAGGGATGAGCGTGGATGCGGGCGATTGCGGCCTC
Source organism: Burkholderiaceae bacterium (assembly GCA_039925165.1). Lineage (GTDB taxonomy): Bacteria > Pseudomonadota > Gammaproteobacteria > Burkholderiales > Burkholderiaceae_C > JBDSEG01. Next base: position 4,008 of record JBDSZM010000001.1, on the reverse strand, counting down.
GCCGTTGTCGGCCACATGCACTTGGGCGTTCTGGCCCTGCAGCAATTCGACCGCCAGCTGCTGATTGATCGGGTTGTCCTCGACCAGCAGGATGCGCATGCCGGCGAGGTCGAACGTTTCGCCCGTTCCCTGCGACGTCGGCGCTTCGTCGGTGCCGTCACCGGCGAGCCACCTGACGAGGTCGCGCAGCGATTCAGGCAGCACCGGCTTGGCGACGAAGTGGCGCGCGCCCAGCTCTTCGGCGCTGCGGTGCATCACCTCCGAGTCGTAGGCGGAGACGATCACCGGCAAGGGCGTGCGCGCGCTGCCACGCGCCTTCAGCTCTCGCAGCATGCCGGCGCCGTCCAGGCGCGGCATCACCCAGTCGATCAGCAGCAGATCGTAGGGGCGGTTGTCCTGCTCGGCGTGTTCGATCATCGCGAGTGCGGTATCGCCGTCGTCGGCACGGTCGATGCCGCCCGGCGGGTCGGTGCCTACCCCGAGCGCGCCCAGCAGATCGGCCAGCGCCAGGCTCGCATCGGGCTGGTCGTCGACGACCAGCACGCGCATCGCGCTCGCCCGCGGCAGCGGCGGTGAGGGCGGCGCCGGTGGCACGGTGAGCGGAAAGCGCGCCGTGAAGACGAAGCTCGATCCGGCACCCGGCCGGCTCTCGACCCAGATGCGCCCGCCCATCAGCTCGACGATGCGCTTGGCGATGGTCAGCCCGAGACCGGCCCCGCCGTAGCGCCGCGTGGTCGAGCTGTCGGCCTGGGTGAACTCCTGGAAAAGCCGGCCGATCTGTTCTGGCGTGAGGCCGATTCCGGTATCGGCGACCGTGAAGCGCAGCACCTCGCTGGTCTCGTCGCGTCCCTCGAGTTCGATCATCAGCTTGACATGGCCCTGGTGCGTGAACTTGACCGCGTTCGACAGCAGGTTGCTCAGCACCTGGCCCAGGCGCAGTGCGTCGCCCATCAGCGCACCGCTTTCGCCAAGCAGGCGCGACTCGCTCACGTCGAACAGCAGCTCGATATCCTTCTCGTGCGCGCGCTGACGCAGCAGCGCAAGCGCATTGCCGGCCACGTCCTCGATGCGGAACCGTCCTTCCTCGAGTTCGAGCTTGCCGGCCTCGACCTTCGAAAAGTCGAGGATGTCGTTGATGATGCCGAGCAACGAGCGCGCCGCGTTGTGGATCTTGCTCACGTAGTCGTTCTGGCGCGGCGTGAGTTCGGTCTTGAGCGTGAGGTAGGCCATGCCGAGGATCGCGTTCATCGGCGTGCGGATCTCGTGGCTCATGTTGGCGAGAAACATCGATTTGGCGCGCGTCGCGTCTTCCGCCTGCCGGCGCGCCGCCTCGAGTTCGGACTGCACCGCGCGGCGTCGGGCGATATCGTCGTCGATGGCCTGCGCCATCGTGTCCACCGTCGCGCCGAGGCTGGTCAGTTCGTCGACCCCGCGCACCGCGTCCGACCGTTTGCCATAGTCGCCTTCGGCCAGGCGGTTCGCATAGCCACTCAATTGGTGGATCGGCGCGAGCACCTGGCGCTGCACCAGGCGCAACGCAAAAGCGACCACCGCGATGGTTGCCGCCATGCTCGTCAGCGAGGCTGCGATCCATTGCTCGAGCCGCGTATCGGCGGCTTCGACCTGCGCCTGCGTGCGCCGATCGGTCAGGGTGATCAACGCGTCGACGGCGCTCGACAGATCGGCCTTGCGCGCGTTGTAGTCGGCGCCGTTGACGAGCTCGCCCGCGAAGTCCAGGCGCGGCGGACCGTCCGAGACAAATTCGCGCGTCGCCGGGTTGTACAGGCCCTGCGTCGCGGCGAACGCAATCTGTTCAAGCTTGTTCATCTCGGCAGTGGCGGCGAGTACGCGTTCAAGCGCATTCAGCTCATCGGCACCGAAGCCCAGCGAGCGCATCGAATCCGCCAGCGATCGGCGCGGACCCGCGACCAGCGGGCTGTGCTTGATACGCCCGGCGATCACCTGGTCCCAGTACGAGCGCGAGAAGTTCGCTGGCGGCGGCTTCTCGCCCTGGCGCACGCCGAGGATGTCGTAGTAGTAAAGCAGGTAGCGTGGTTCGCCGGTCGCGGTATAGGTGCGCACCAGACTCGCGAGTTGGCTCGTCTGCTGCTGCAAGTCGCCGGCGAGGTCGAGCGCTCGCTGCCGGTGCTCCTGAGCGGCCGCAACGCTCTGGTAGGCGCGCTGGATCAGCACCAGGAACAGCGCATTCGCGAACAGCGCGACCAATACGATCGCGAAGAACCACAACGAGAGTCTGCGCAGTCGCATGCCGCTCCCATCAGGTGAAGATGGGTATCGACGGCGGCGGTGCTGGCGTCTCGATCGGGCCGTGCACCGCGTACACCGGTACCGCGCGATGGAAGCCCTTCAGCGCCATCTCGCCCACCGGTTCGGTCCGTGCGATCTCGGCGACCATGCCTTGGACCCGCTGCGAGATGAGGATCTGTCCGCCCGCCGCCTCGGCGCACAGGCGCGCCGCGAGGTTGGTGACGGTGCCGATCACGCCGTAGTCGCGTCGGCCCTCGAAGCCGATCGCGCCGATGGTGGCAAAGCCCTGCGCGATGCCGATCCCCATTGCCAGCTCGTAGCCGCGCAGGTGCCATGCCTGGGCCAGCGCGACGAAGCGTTCGCGCATCGAAATTGCCATGCGCACCGCGATCGCCGCCGGGTTGTCGACCTGCACGGGATCATTGAAGAAAACCATCATGCCGTCGCCGGCGAAATGTTCGAGCGTCCCGCCGTGCGCCATGATGAGTCGGCCCATCGCCTCGTGGAACTCACCGATCGCACGCATCACGTCCTCGGGGTCGGAGGTCTCGGTGAAGGCCGTGAAGCCGCGCAGATCGATGAAGACCGCGGCGATCTCGCGACGGTGCGATTTAAGCGGGTCTTCGGCCGCGCCCGACAGCATCAGGTCGACCACCGCCGGCGAGAAGTAGCGCTTGAGCCGGCTCAGCTGCTCGATCTGTGCCACCGCCTCGACCACGCGCTCCTCGAGCGTGGCGTTGAGTTGCGCAAGCTCGGCCGACTGTGTCTCGAGCGCATGGAGCATGCGCTGCATCTCGCGCGTGTGCGTCGACAGCGCGAGTTGCGTGCGCACCCGCGCCTTGACGATGGCGGCACTGATCGGCTTGGTCACGTAGTCGGCCGCACCGAGCGCCAGGCCGTGCGTCTCGTCTTCCTCATCGCCCATGGCGGTGATGAAGATGACCGGGATGTCGCGCGTGGTCGGGTCGGCCTTGAGCTCGCGGCACACCGCGTGGCCGTCCATGCCGGGCATCATGATGTCCAGCAGGATCAGGTCGGGCGGCATCGGCGAGCGTGCGATGCGCAATGCTTTCTCGCCGTCCACCGCCACCTTGGTGCGATACGACGATTTGAGGATGTCGCTCAGCAGCGCCAGATTGGCAGGCGTGTCGTCGACGATGAGCAGGGTGGGGCGGTCGGCGGCTGCGTCGCTCACGTCGGTTCTCGGTTTACACGCTATGCCAGGTCCGCATTGATCGCCGCCAGCGCCGCCGCGCCGGGACACAGTTCGCGTTCGGTCAGCCGGTTCAGCGGGGTCGCGACGGTGCCGAGGTGCGCATGCAGGTCCTGCGCCGCCGCGTCGATATACAGCAATCCGGTCAGGATCTCGCCGCGCGCTTCGTGGGTGGCGATGTGCGCCATCGCCGCGAGGCGGTCGCCCGGGTCGTAGCCAACGGCCAGTTTGCGCAGGCGCAGCACGCTGCCGTCGTGCTGGGTCACCTCGATCACTTCGCCAGGGGCATAACTGGCGCCGATCGCCTCGCGGCGCGGCATGAAGTCGAGCCGGTTGACGGCCTCGTTGTGGGCCCGTACATGGTCGTAGCTTTTGGTGCTGCCGGCATGGTTGTTGAACGCGACGCACGGGCTGATGACGTCGAGCAGCGCCGCGCCGCGGTGTCGCAGCGCGCCCTTGATCAGCGGCACCAGCTGTTCCTTGTCGCCCGAGAAGCTGCGCCCGACATAGCTCGCGCCGAGCTGCAG